>NZ_JAJAYI010000109.1 GCF_026786305.1 Cryobacterium sp. | reverse complement strand
CCGGGGGGGTGTGCCAGGTGTCTAACATATAACCCCGCGCCGGGTGGGGGCGGAGCGCGGCGGGGGAGCAATGCGGGCGGTCGGGGTTGCGCAAATTGTCTACCCAACGGGGGGGCTCACCCTCCTGGGTGAGCACACCGAACGAGGAGACGCCGACGAAGGAAAACCGGGACCAGATACCGCCCTGTTCAGCCGATTCGAGCAGAAAACTGCCCGGCAGCCCGTTGGCGAGCTTGCGGTAGATGCCGACCGGTGTTTCACCGTCGGCAAAGAGCTCGCGAATGACCGGGATGACCCGGTGGGCGTCGATCAGCGCGTCGAACTGGCCGCGGGTGGTGGAGCCGGCGGTGCGGGAGCCGGTTGCGGCCGGGGTGCTGTCGGTCATTCCGTGGGCCTTTCCATCGTGATCGCGCCAAGGTCGCGACCGTCAAAGCAGGTGTGGGTGCCGGTGTGGCAGGCCGCTCCGACCTGGTCGACCTGCACGAGCACTGTGTCATTGTCGCAGTCGAAGGATGCGGAGTGGACATACTGTGCGTGGCCGGAGATGTCGCCCTTGCGCCAATATTCCTGTCGGCTGCGCGACCAGAATGTGACGCGTCCTTCCGTGAGGGTGCGGCGCAGCGCCTCGCGGTTCATCCAGCCGAGCATGAGCACCTCGTGGGTGTCCCATTGCTGAATGACGGCGGGCAACAGCCCGGCGTCATTGAAGAGCGCGGCGTTCAGCTGATCGGTAAGTTCTGCGGTCATCAGCGCACCAGCATGCCGGCGTCGGCGAGCTCACGCTTCACGACGCCAATGGTCAGTTGTGCATTGTGAAAAACGGATGCCGCCAGCACGGCGTCCGCGCCGGCTCGGATCGCCGGAGGAAAATCTGACGCTTGCCCGGCGCCGCCGGACGCGATCACCGGCACCCGGCTATTGGACCGCATGAGCGCGATGAGCTCGGTATCGAAGCCGGCCCTGGTGCCGTCGGCGTCGATCGAGTTGACGAGCAGTTCCCCCGCACCCAGCTCGATCGCCTGTCGGGCCCACGCGACGGCATCCAGTTCGGTTTCGGTGCGACCGCCGTGCGTGGTGACGACGAAACCGCTCTCGGTGCGATCGGATCGTTTCACGTCAAGGCTTAGGACGAGCACCTGGGCGCCGAACCGGTCGGCGATCTCGGATATCAGAGCCGGGCGGGCGATTGCCGCGCTGTTGACGCCGACTTTGTCGGCGCCGCTCGCTTGCAGGCGCGACACGTCGTCGACGCTGCGAATGCCACCACCGACGGTGAGGGGAATAAAGACCTGTTCAGCCGTGGCTCGAACCACGTCGTAGGTGGTCGAACGGTTGTCGACGGTGGCCGTGACATCGAGAAAGCACAGCTCGTCGGCGCCCTGCTCGTAATACCGACGCGCCAGTTCAACCGGGTCGCCGGCGTCGCGCAGGTTCTGAAAGTTGACGCCCTTCACGACGCGACCGTTGGCCACGTCGAGGCAGGGAATGACGCGCACACTCAGGCTCAAAGCTGGTTTTCCTCTCCCGGGGGTTACAGGCGGGCGTTGTGAATGGTGGTGACGAGAATGGCCCGGGCGCCAAGGGAGTACAGGGCGTCCATCACATTGTTCATGTCGAGGCGGGCGATCATGACACGCACGGCGACCCACTCCGGGTCGTGCAGCGAGGAGACCGTCGGCGATTCGATGCCGGGAGCGAGCGCTGCGGCCGCGTCAAGCAAGACGACCGGAATGTCATAGTCGAGCAGCACGTACTGGCGGGCGACCAGCACGCCCTGCAGGCGGCGCAGCAGGGTGTCGATTCCGGCCTTGTCGCTGGTGGAGCTGATCAGCACGGCCGTGGATTCAAGAATGACCGGTCCGAAGATTTCGAGGCCGGCCTTGCGCAGCGTCGTGCCGGTGGAGACAACGTCGGCGACGGCATCCGCTACACCGAGCTGAACCGCAGATTCGACGGCGCCATCGAGTTCGACCAGGTCGACGGTCACCGAGTGCGTGGCGAGGAAGCGTTCGACCAGGCCCGGGTAGCTCGTGGCGACGCGCAGGCCGTCGAGGTCTTTCAGCTCGGTGAAACGACCGGCCGGCCCGGCGAAACGAAAGGTGGAGTCCCCGAAGTCGAGGCTGGCGATCTCAACGGCTTTCGAGTGTGAGTCAAGCAGCAGATCGCGGCCGGTGATGCCGACATCGAGGGCGCCGGATCCGACGTAGGTGGCGATGTCACGGGGGCGCAGGTAGAAGAATTCGACCCCGTTGCGGGGGTCGGCGGTGACGAGGTCCCGCGGGTCGCGGCGACCGGTGTAGCCGGCTTCGGCCAGCATTTGTGCGGCGGTTTCAGACAACGAGCCCTTGTTGGGCACGGCAATTCTTAGCATGGGGTATTCTCTCGGTTTTGTTTCACACGACTATTCACTGAAGCGGGCCAACGGATGCGCTGGCTCGGGTCACAAATGTCGGTAGATGTCGGCCGGAGAGAGGCCCTTGGCAATCATCATGACCTGCAGGTGGTACAGCAGCTGGGAGATTTCAGCGGAGGTTTCGTCGTCGCTCTGAAACTCGGCGGCCATCCATACTTCGGCGGCTTCCTCAACAATTTTCTTGCCAATGGCGTGTACGCCGGCATCGAGTTCACGTACGGTGCCGGAGCCTTCGGAGCGAGTGCGGGCCTTGTCGCTCAGTTCTACGAAAAGGTCATCGAATGTTTTCACAACTCTAGATTACCCGTCCCGTGGCGGTGGCTGGCCGCCCGCTCCCGCAGCAGAGCGATCTGGGCGGCAGGATTCTCGGCCCCGAACACGCTGGAACCGGCCACGAAGGTGTCCGCGCCGGCGTTGGCTGCGATTTCGATGGTCTGCGCGGTGATGCCGCCATCGACCTGCAACCAGACGTCGAGATCGGTCTTTTCGACGGCCGTGCGCAACTGCGCCAGCTTCGGCATGGTCGATTCCATGAAGCTCTGCCCGCCGAACCCGGGTTCGACGGTCATCACAAGCACCTGGTCGAATTCGGGGAGTAGGTCAAGGTACGGCGTGACATCGGTGCCGGGTTTGAGCGCGATACCGGCGCGGGCGCCGATCTGCCGGAGCCTTCGGGCCAGCGCTACCGGCTCGGTCGTGGCTTCGGCGTGAAAGGTCACCGAGTAGGCGCCGGCCTCGGCGTAGCCGGGCGCCCACCGCTCCGGGTCGTCGATCATCAAGTGGATGTCGAGCGGTAGCGCCGACACCTGCTGCAGCCGTTCGACCATGCCGAGACCGAAGGTGAGGTTCGGCACGAAGTGGTTGTCCATGATGTCGACGTGCACGAGATCGGCGGAGCGGATGCGCCCCAGCTCGCTTTCAAAGTTGGCGAAATCGGCGGCGAGGATGCTCGGATTGATGCGGGTAGCCATGCTCCGAGCCTATCGAACCCCGTTGGTGGGGCCCGTCCGGACCAGGTGATTTCGACCAGTTCGATCAACGACACTCGCCGGTCGAGCCCCTCGAGACCACTACGTGACAACAGGGCCGCGCGCTTCTTCGCGCTGCTCCACTGCGGTTGGGCTCTTGCTCCTCAGTTCGCTCAGCTTCTGCTCGGGGTCAATCCTTCCGGGTGGCTGAAGCCAATACCGCTCCTCGTTATCGAGGTATATTTTCCAGCCTTCGTTGTGCAGTCGCAAAGGGTTCGCACGGCACAACAGGATCGAGTTCGTGAAATCGGTGCGACCGCCGTCGGACCAGGGTTTCCGGTGGTGGACTTCACTCCAGGAGGGCGGCTGGGCACAGTCCGGCCACATACAGCCGCCGCCGCGTGCAGCGAGAGCGCTGCGCTGCGCCGGTGTCGAGGTGCGCTGTTCCCGACCGACATCGACGCAGTTCTCAGGCTGGTCGAGTGTGATGTGGAGCGTTTCGTCGGCGCAGAGCGCTTCGATGGTGTGTGGGCTGATCGGGCCGGGATTGCCTTCGATAAAACCGTGCCCAGTCTGCTGGGTTGGCTGCCAGGTCTGCTGCCCGGCCGGTCGGGTTGGCTGCTGGGTCTGCTGGCTCTGCTGGCTTGATTGTCCGATTGGCTGCCCGGCGACCGCGCTGATGGCCTGACCGGTGTGTTGGCTCACGATGAGGTGCACGCCGGGGCGGCGACCGCCGAGCAGTGTGCCCGGTCCCACGACGCCGCCCAGTTTGTTCAGCTCGGTGAAGCCTCCGGCGGCAATTTGCCCGGTGCTGCGCGGGTCTGTCGCGCAGACGTCGGGTCCGCTTGTACAGGTCGTCCGGGTGCAGCGACGGCGCTTCCAGAAGCAAGCCCGAAAGGGCAGAGCGGAGTTTCTCAGCCGTGACGGCCTGATCAACGACGCCGAGGCCACGTTGAATGGCAGAGGCCGCCTCGACCGTGATCAGCCCCGCGGTCACAGCTCGGGAGATGGGCGCCTGCCACGGCAAAGCATCGCCCAAGAGCTGAAGCGGAAGGCGAACGGTAGGGCCACCAAGGCCTTCCCTCTCGTCTTTTTCCCCTGCTTGCCCTGCTTCCCCTGCTTCCCCTGCATCGCCTGCGTCAATCACGGTACCAGCGGCCATATCCTCCGTATCAGCAGGGGCGACGCCATCAGCGAGGCCAGCGAGGCCAGCGAGGCCGGTAAGGCCAGCGAGGCCAGCGAGGCCGGTAAGGTCAAAAGTCTGAGCGGCAGCAACCGCTACGGCCTGCTCGGCGGCCTCGGTGTCAGCGAGCATTCGCCCGACCAATAGCAGCTTTACGGCATCGGCCCGCGTCAGGCCGAGCCGACGCTAGACCATTAGTTCCGGCGTGGTGAAACCCTTGCGGCGAGAAAGCACTCCGTCGCCCAGTTCCCACCGCGATCGGGTCGCGATCTCGCCGGCCAGCCACGCCGTTCGCGTCTCCAGAATCTGCCGTGCAGCGGCAATGACCTGCTGGCCCTCGTACACCTGCGTATCGGTAAGCGCACGGTAGTCACCACACGATGCACCCAGCGCATCAACAGCATCCGCTGCATATCTGAGCGAGCCAGCGAGGGTGTTCGCGAGGTTGCTCACGACTACATCGTCTCAGGCACCACCGACATTACAGAGTAAAGAACTGACTCAAAAACACAACAGGATGGGCAAATTCTCAACATTTCTCGACCGACGCCAAACTGTTATATCGACGTATGTGAGGTGAGGTTTTTGGTCGAAAGTCCACGCATCACGACCGCCGTTTTTGGTCTGATTGGCCGGACCGAATCACTATTCATGAGCGGATGCAGCGAGTCGGTGCGGTGCGCGGCGAAGTGGTTGCATCAGCGATAGGTGCAGACTGCCGGCCGAGCGTTGTGCATTAACGCCCATCATCATTGTCGATTATCGATTATCGATAATCGATAATCGATAGGTTGGTCGACCAGATGGCGCGCGGTTACGCGCCCGGCGGTATTGCTTTGAGGAATCACTGATGGGACTGCTCGGCGGGGTGCTGATTGTCGTCCTTGCCGTACTCACTATCGTGGCCACCGTGGGGGTAGTGGCTGCCCGTTCGGGAGGCCGCGGCCTCAGTGATGCCAGCGTGCCACCCGCGTGCGAGTGACGAGGATTCTCGCCATAATCTGCGCCGCTACGAGCATCATATTACAAGGCGCGACCAACGCTGTGATCGGAATCGCGATTGTGATTGTGATTGTGATTGTGGCACTGTGCACGAGCAGCCTCAGGGAAATCCGTCCCGTAGCGCACTGACGCAGGGCTGACCATCGCGGAATGACGCTGACGCGACTGAGCGCACTCGTCGGCGTCAGCATCGTCTAACTCTCGGTGCTGGAGAACGACCGTGCCAAGCCCATTCGCTACTCGACGCTGCGGGCTATCTGCGATGCGCTTGCGTGCGACGTCGACGACCTGCTGGTCGTGAATCCACGCATGTAACCGGCACCGTTGACCTAGCGCCCGGGTCCGGGCCCGGAAAGCGGCGGGAGGACTAATCGGCGGCCCGCTGCAACAGGGTGATGAACATGGCGTCGGTGCCGTGGCGGTGCGGCCACAGCTGCACGCTTCCGGTATTGGCGGGTAGGTCAAGGTTCGCGGCACTAAACGACTGCACGATGGCCGCGGTATCGAGCGCGGTCACTGTTCCGCCGGCCTTACGCACGGCAAGAGCCACAATGGCTCGGGTCTCAGCGGTGTGCGGGGAGCAGGTGACGTAGGCGAGGATACCACCGGGCTTCAGCGCTAATAGGGCCGCGTCGATGAGTCCGGACTGCAGCTGTGCCAGGTCGGCGACATCTTTGGGCTGTTTACGCCAACGTGCTTCCGGCCGGCGACGCAGGGCGCCGAGACCGGTGCAGGGCGCATCGAGCAGGATTCGATCGAAAGTGTCTGGGTGGCTCTGGCCGATGGTGGTGCCGTCAACCTCCCACACCGGAACGGCATCGGGCAGAGCTTTCAGGGCGGTACGCACGAGGGTAGCGCGGGCGGGAACGAGCTCGTTGGCGACGAGTTCGGCCCCTCCGGCACGGGCTTCGGAGGCCAGCAGGGCGGCCTTCCCGCCCGGTCCGGCGCACAGGTCGAGCCACCGCTCCCCCTCCACGATCGGGCGGGCCCGGCTGAGCGCGAGAGCAGCGATCTGGGAGCCTTCATCCTGCACTCGAACGCGTCCACCGGTCGCGGTCACCAGGTGGTACGGGTCACCGGAGTCCAGCACGAATCCCACCGGAGAGAATTCGTCGGCGAGGCCGAGACGTTCCCGGTCGCCGTCGGTCGCGAGGCCGGGCAGCGCGACCATGTTGACCTTGGCCGCCATGTTGTCTGCGCCGAGCAGGTCGGCGAGTTCACTCTCGTGCCCTTCGGCCTTCAAGGCCTGGCGAAAGGCCCGCACGATCCAGGCCGGGTGTGAGAACTCGGCAGCGAGCCGGTCATCGGCGTTGACCGCGCCCTCGAGCACGCGTTCGCGCCACTCCTCGGTGCTCGAACGTGAAATGGTGCGCAGCACGCCGTTGGTGAATCCGGTCGCAGACCGCGAGCCGACCTGCTTGGCGATTGACACCGTTTCGTTCACGGCCGCATGGGTGGCCACACGCGTGCTGAGAAGCTGGTGCGTGCCGAGGCGCAGCACGTCGAGGATCGCCGGGTCGATCGCGTCAACCGGCCGATTCGCCGCCAGGGCGATGACCCGGTCGTAGAATCCCTGCATGCGCAGGGTGCCGTAAGTCAGCTCGGTGGCCAGCGCGGAATCCGCCGTGTTGAGCGCCGCACGCTGAATGCGCGTGGGCAGCAGCAGGTTCGCGTAGGCGTCGGATTCGCGCACCGCAGCGATGACCTCGTAGGCCACCCGCCGGGCCGGCTGCACAAAATCCGTGGTGGCTGCACGCGATTTGGGCAGCTGCACTCGATCGTTCATGAGGTGACCACCTCGTCTGCCGCTACCCCGCGCCACCAGTCAGTTGCCGTCATTGCTGTCTTTCCGGCCGGTTGTACGCGGCGAAGCTCAAGTGGATTTGTCTGTGTGCCAATCAGCACTGTTCGTTCACGCTGCAGAATATGCCCTGCTGGGATGGCGAGGTTGTTGCCGTGCTCATCAACACCAGTCAGCGCCACGGGAGCGACCTCAAGAATTTTCAGCCGCGCGTCGTTCACCATAGTGAAGGCACCCGGCTCCGGGGTAACGCCGCGAATCAGGTTAAAAACGGATGCCGAGGGCTGGTTCCAATCGACGCGGGCGTCGTCGATGGTGAGTTTGGGGGCGAGCGTGACCTCACCGATCTGCTCGGTGGCCTGGGCGGTGCCTGCGGCGAGCTCCGCAACCACCCGAAGCAGCAGCTCTGCACCGCTGTGACTGAGCGATTCCAGAAGCATTCCAGAACTGGAATACTCTGGGATCGGCTGTGCAAATATTCCGAAAACGGCACCGGCATCAAGCTCGGGAACGAGCTGAAAGACAGCCGCCCCGGTGAGTGCGTCACCGGCGATGATCGCTCGCTGCACCGGGGATGCTCCGCGCCAGCGCGGCAGCAACGAGAAGTGCAGATTGATCCAGCCCAGCCGGGGCACCGAGAGCAGAGGTTCGCGCACGATTCCGCCGTAGGCGACAATGACGCCGAGGTCAGGCTGCAAAGCGGCGATCTGGCTGGTCGCGGTGTCGTCCAGCCGATTGGACTTCAACACGGGGTAGCCGTGGGCGACCGCTGCGGCGGCGACCGGCGACGGAGTGAGCGTGCGTTTGCGGCCGAGTGAGGCATCTGCTCGGGTGATCACCGTGACTATGTCGTGCTGGGTGCTCGCGAGGGCCTCCAGGCTGGGGACGGCGACCGTGGGGGTGCCGGCAAAAACGAGTTTCATAGATCTACAACAGCTCCGGGTCATCGAATCGGACTTTAAGTGTAGGTGCCGGTTGGAACGAACCGGACTTCGGCTTGCGACGGCGAGCCGCGTTGCGCACCACGGCAGCCTTCAACGCGTGGCCGACCTCGGCCCCGCCCGCGTAGCCGAAACGCACCACGGCCCGCACCAGCGTCCCCTCGGTTTCGACCGGACCGAGAATGTCGATGCCACCAACCTCGGCGAGGTCGGCCAGGGCTGCGTCGACGGCGGTTGCGGTTCCGGTGACAGAGGCCACGCGCACGGCGGGTGGAAACCGCAGCTGCCGGCGATCGGCGAGTTCGCTCGCCGCGAAGATATCGGGTCGCCACGCGTTGAGGGCGCGGGCCAGCGCTCCCCCGACTCCGGCCAGCAAGACCGGGGCGCCGGGTGCAGCGAGGGCTGCCGCGTTGGCCCACCAGCGCAGGCAGTCTTCGCCCACGCGCAAGGATTCCCGGGCGAGCATACGTTCGCCGTCCAGAATCAGAATGGCCCGGTACCCGCCCGTGGGGATCGGTTCGGCCCCCCGGGTCGCGATCACGAGCGCCGGTTCAGAGCCAAGGGTCTGAATAGTGTGTTCGCCGTCAGCGACGATGACCCGAGTGCCGGGAAACGCCCGACCGAGCTCCTCGGCGGTTCGCCCGGTGCCCATGGTGACCACGCGCAGTTTGGTTGCCGTACAGTGCACGCAGCTCCAGCCGGCCGCGAGGGCTCCACACCATCGGCACGAGGGCACAGCGGATGCCGACGTGAGGCCCAGCGGCCCCGGACAGTGTGTGCACCGGGCGGCCTTCTTGCAGCCCTGGCACGCCAGCATCGGCGCATAGCCGGGGCTGGCCACCTGAACCAGGACCGGCCCGTGCCGCACGGCCTCGCGGGCCGCCTGCCAGGCGGCCGACGGGATGCGCGCTGCACGCGCCTGCTCATCGGGTTCGGACTGAAAGTCGGTCGGAATCACCCGTGGGTGTCGGTCTTTCGCCGGGTGCGCCTCGTCGAGGTAGCCCAGCTCAACCAGCCGCTGTGTCTCGACGCTGCGCGTGTGACCGAGAAGAACGAGGGCACTCCCGGCGGATTCTCGGCGCACGAGGGCCGCATCGCGCGCGTGTACGTAGGGGCTGAGCGGCTCGGAGTAGAGCGGGTCACCATCGTCCCAGATCGCGATGAGTCCCAACTCGTGCGCGGGTGCATAGACGGCCGAACGGTTGCCGAGAATGATGCGCGGCGTCGATTCGAGGCAGGCCAGGAAGGATCGGTAACGGTCGGGGTTCGGCTGGCGGGCATCGACCCGCTGCACGGACCCCGCCGGGGCGATGTGGTCGAGGGCTGCCTGCACCTGGTCCTGGTCGCGAAAATCGGGCACACAGAGAATCGCCGACCGGCCGGCGTCGAACGCGGCGACACCGAGCTCGGCGAGGGTCTGCGCCCAGCGCCCGATCGTGCTGCCGCCTGGCAGTTGCACAAGTTCGGGAATCGCAGCGACGGCAACGCGCTGCTGCTGCATGATGACGGTATCGAGGCGCCCGGTCGGATAGCCGACGAAGGCGGCCGCCGAAACGACGGTCGAGCGTGTCCCGGCCAGAACACTGCTCGAACGTATGGTCGAGGCCGGCTCGACCACCGAGGGCGTGATCGAGGCAGGCTCGACCACCGAGGGCGTGATCGAGGCAGGCTCGACCACCGAGGGCGTGATCGGGGCAGGCTCGACCACTGAAACCGCGGCCAGCCAGGCCTTTTCGACTCGCACCTGACGCGGCGGCACCGCCAGGCGGATGATGTCACTCGCGTTCCCGGCGGCCCGGTCGGCCAGGCGTCGCGCCAGCGCATACACCTCGGGGGTGAGCACGGCGGCGTCGGAGATCACGGAGTCGAGGGGGCTGAGCGAGCCGCGAAAGAGGTCCTCCGCCCCCGCCGTGGCACCGGTTGCCCGTCGGGGGTCGATGACCTCGATCACATAACCGTCGATGACACGACCGCCGGAGCGAAACGGTACTTTGACGCGCACCCCGGCGCGCACGTGTGCCACGAGTTCGTCGGGGATTCCGTAGTCGAACAGGTGGTCGAGCTGGGGCAGGGGAGAATCGATCAGCACCCGTGCAACGAGGCCGATGGCAGTCATGAGGTGTTTTTCAGAGGCCGGCGGCGCTGCGCAGGTCGTCGACCTTGTCGAGACGTTCCCAGGTGAAGTCGGGCAGCTCCCGGCCGAAGTGACCGTAGGTCGCCGTCTGAGCGTAGATGGGACGCAGCAGGTCGAGCGAGTGGATGATGGCGGCCGGCCGCAGATCGAACACGGCGCGGATGGCCGCCGTGATCTCCTCGTCGGGCAGCACACCGGTGCCGAAGGTTTCGACATACAGGCCGACCGGGGACGCCTTTCCGATGGCGTAGGCGACCTGCACCTCGAGGCGTTCGGCCAGGCCGGCCGCGACGGCGTTCTTGGCGACCCAACGCATGGCGTAGGCGGCCGAACGGTCGACCTTGGACGGGTCCTTGCCGCTGAACGCGCCACCGCCGTGGCGGCTCGATCCGCCGTACGTGTCGATGATAATCTTGCGCCCGGTGAGGCCGGCATCGCCCTGCGGGCCGCCGATTTCGAAACGGCCGGTGGGGTTGATCAGGGTCGTTAGGGACGAGGAATCGAGGTCGATGCGCTCGAGCACCGGGCGAATAACGAGCTCTTCGACTTCGAGGCGCAGCTGCTCCGTGGAGACGGAGGGGGAGTGCTGGGTCGAGACCACGGCGGTTTCCACGGTGCGCGGAATGATGCCGTCGTAGCCGATGGTGACCTGGGTCTTGCCGTCGGGACGCAGGTAGTCGAGCTCGCCGCTCTTGCGCACGAGGGCGAGACGCTCGGCGAGCCGGTGGGCGATCCAGATCGGGATCGGCATGAGTTCCGGGGTCTCGCGGGTGGCGTACCCGAACATGATTCCCTGGTCGCCAGCGCCCTGGCGGTCGAAGTCGTCGAGGCTGGACTGCTCTCGGGTCTCGAAAGCGTTGTCGACGCCTTGGGCGATGTCGGGCGACTGGCCGCCGATGGAGATTTCGACTCCGCAGGAGCGGCCGTCGAACCAGACGTCGGAGGAGTCATAGCCGATGTCGGTGATGCACTTGCGAACGATCGACGGAATCTCGACGTAGGACTCGGTGGTGACCTCTCCGGCAACGTGCACGAGACCCGTGGTGACGAGGGTCTCGACGGCGACCCGGCTGTGTGGGTCGCCGGTGAGCAGGGCATCGAGGATGGTGTCCGAGATCTGGTCGCAGATCTTGTCGGGGTGACCCTCGGTTACTGATTCCGAGGTGAAGAGGCGAAGATCGCTCATCTGGCCCGTCTCTGTTGTAGTTGAACGCGTAAAGTTGACGTCGGTATCGGGCCGGCCGGTACGCCGGTTGGTTGCTGTGCGCATGGCCGAGCTTGCGGCGGAGACTAACCGATCACGTCAAGTATGCAATTGGCAACCGACATTTTGCTGCCGGAGACCTCATTCACTATAACTCCGTGGCGATCGAGCACCGTTACCGCGTTACGTTCCGTGCCAAAGCCCACGGTCTCGCCGGACGCGTGGCCGACCCGGTTCACGACCAGGTAGTCGCAGCCCTTGCGGATGATTTTGTCGCGGCCGAGTACGAGCAACCGGTCGGCATCCGTTTCGGTCTCGGCGGCGAAGCCGATGATCTGTTGGCCCGGCCTGCGGGCAGCGGACAGCGCGGCCAGAATGTCGGGGTTCTTGACCAGTTCCAGGGTGAGGGTATCCCCCACGTCTTCCTTCTTGATCTTGCCGAGCTGCACCGTCTTGGGACGATAGTCGGCGACCGCGGCGGCCATGATGATGACCTCGGCCGTTTCAGCGGCGAGTGTCATGGCCTCGTGCATCTCCAGGGCGCTGCTGACTAGAACGGTCGTGACGCTGGTCGGAACAGCGACCTCAAGGTTGGCGGCGACGAGCGTGACCGTGGCACCGCGGGCCAGTGCCGCCTGGGCGAGGGCGACACCCTGTTTGCCGCTGGACCGGTTGCCGAGAAACCGCACCGGGTCGAGTGGTTCGCGGGTGCCGCCGGCGCTGATCAGAACGTGGCGACCGGCGAGATCCTGCACAGCGGATGCTGCGGCCTCCCCCGCACTCGGCTGCCGGTCGAGCACGGCCAGGGCGACCGCGACGATGGTTTCCGGCTCTTCCATGCGGCCCGCACCGGAGTCGGTGCCGGTGAGACGGCCGATGCCGGGGCCGACGACGGTGATGCCGCGCGAGCGCAGAACCGCCACGTTCGCGACGGTGGCCGGGTTGTTCCACATTTCGGTGTGCATGGCCGGGGCGATCACGAGCGGAGCGGTGCTGGCGAGAATGGTGTTGCCGAGCAGATCGTCGGCCAGGCCGGCGGCAAGTTTGGCGATCGTGTTGGCCGTTGCCGGGGCGACGACGATGAGGTCGGCGCCTTGGCCGATGGAGACATGCCGCACCTCAGCAACGCCTTCATAGAGGTCGGTGTGCACCGGGTTGCGGGAGATCGCCTCGAGGGTTGGCTTACCGACAAAGCGCAAGGCCGCCGTGGTGGCGACGACGTGCACCGAGTCGCCGTTCAACACAAAAGCGCGCACGACGTTGACGGCCTTATACGCGGCGATGCCGCCGGTGATTCCGACGACGATCGTACGAGGTGTCTTCATCCTGCGCGCTTGGGGGGTCGAGTGTTAGGCCTCGACGATCGGGCGAGAAACGAGCTTGTCATCGTTGATCTCGCGCAGGGCAACCGAGAGTGGCTTGTCCTCAACGGTCGAGTCGACGAGCGGTCCGACGTTGTCGAACAGGCTGCCTTCGTGCAGGTCTGCGTAGTAGTCGTTGATCTGACGCGCACGCTTGGACGCGAAAATCACAAGGGCATACTTCGAGTCAACCTTGGAGAGCAGGTCGTCGATGGGCGGGTCAATGATGCCGGTGGGCTTGTTCGCCATTGGTGTCACACTCCTAATAGAGCACGGCCTGAGGCGGCGTGCGAGTTTTGCGAGGGGATGGGCGCCCTACGCGGCGCAGGATTCAGCAGGAACGGGCGCTAGGACACGCTGGATGCAACGCGGATATCTATCAAGTCTACGACCTCGCGAGCGGCCTCAGCGACATCGTGGTTAATCACCCGGTAATCGAACTCCCCCTGCGCGGCCAGTTCCAGCTTCGCGGTCTCCAGACGGCGGGTCTGTTCGGCCGTATCTTCGGTGCCGCGCCCGATCAGGCGGCGCACCAGTTCGTCCCAGCTCGGCGGCAGCAAGAAAACCAGGCGGGCTTCCGGCATGGCGCGTCGCACGGCGCGAGCGCCCTGCAAGTCGATCTCGAGAAGTACGCTGTTGCCGGCGGCGATGGCCGCGTCGACCGGGCCGCGGGGGGTGCCATAGCGGTAGGCGTTGTGCACCTTGGCCCACTCGAGCAGTTCGCCGGCCTCGACCATCCGGTCGAATTCGTCGTCGGAGACGAAGTAGTAGCTGACCCCTTCGGTCTCCCCCGGGCGCGGCGCGCGCGTCGTGGCCGAGACGGAGAGCAGCACGTCGGGGTAGTTCTCGCGAATGTACCCGGCGACGGTTCCCTTGCCCACCGCGGTCGGTCCGGCGAGAACGATGAGCTTGGAGTCGGCCGCGCTGTGCCGTAGGGTGGGCCGCTCGGAGAGAAAGTCACGCAGCCGGTCGCGCTGGTGCCGGCCGAGCCCGCCGAGACGTTTCGACGGCGAAATCTCTAAGCGGTGAATGATGCGCTGCATCTTCGTCACACCGATGGCCGGAATGCTCACGAGCAGCTCGGTTACCCGCAACCGGCCTTCGACCCCGATCGGGTCGGAGATGGCAGTGGCGAGCACCTCGAGCGCTGTTCGTTCACCGGAGGCGACCTCGGTTTTCACCTTGGCACGGGCCCGACGTGCCGCGACGGCGGCGCGCGACGCAGCCACCCGGTCGACTTCGGGCGGGGTGGGACGGTTTTCAGCCACGAACGGCACCTACTTCGGCTACTTTGCGCTCAATGGCTTCTTCGATCCGGCGGGGTCCGGCCGAGAGCACACTGCGCGATTCACTCACGATAACCCCTCCGGCGTATCCACCATATATCCCGGGAAGATCCATAATATTCCCACCCTGGTGTCCGAAGCCCGGTGCGAGCACCGGTGTTCGAAATTCGGTCGGCGCCTGGTGCACATCGATGCCGAACGCGGCCAGGTCGAGAGTGGCTCCGAGCACCACGCCGATCGAACCGAGACCGGTTGCCAATGGAGCGGATGCGGCCCCGTCGTCGGCCCCTCCGTCGCGCGCATTGCGCCCGGCGACGTCGTCAAGAATGGCTCGGGCAACACTCGAACCGGCATAGGGGCCATCAGCCACGACTGCCCGCTGAATGTCGGCGGCCTCGGGGTTGGAGGTGGCGGCGAGCAGGAAGACACCCTTGCCGTTCGCCGCGGCGAGGGTGAGCGACTGTTCCAGCGACCCAACGCCCATGTAGGCGGTCAGGGTGAGGGCATCCACTTCGAGCGGGGACCCGGGTGACAGCCAGGCCTGGGCATAGGCCAGGGCGCTCGTGCCGAGGTCGCCGCGTTTGGCGTCGCCGATCACGAGCAGGCCGGCCTGCCGGGCGTCGGCCAGCACACGTTCCAGCGCGACGAACCCGGCCGAGCCGAAACGCTCGTAGAAGGCGACCTGCGGTTTGACCAGGCCGACCTGGCCGGCCGCAGCGGCGACGACCGCGCGGCCGAAAGATTCTGCACCGGCGGCCGTATCGGGCAGGATCCAGTCGCGCAGCAGCCAGGAATGCGGGTCGATGCCCACGCACAACTGGCCGCGCTCGGCAAACACCCGTGCAAGGCGATCACCGAAGGAGACTACCGGCAGAGCAGACGCTGTCACAGCAGACACCGTCACCGCAGGGCCGTTCGCTCCATGGCGTACTCCTGGAGCGAGGTCACCTCGAACCCGTCGCGGATTGAGTCGATCGAAGCGACCGCGGCGCTGAGCTCGGCGATCGTGGTGAACAGCGGCAGGTCGCCGGCCACCGCGGCCGCGCGAATCTCGTAACCGTCGGCCCTGGCCGAGCTGCCACCGGGGGTGTTGATGACGATTTGGATCTCTTCGCGGCGAATGAGCTCGACGATGGAAACGTCGTCCTCGCCCGCTTTCTCGCTGAACTTGGTCACGACGCGGGCACGGATGCCGTTGCGTTGCAGCACCTCGGCGGTGCCGATGGTCGCAGTGATCTCGTAGCCGAGCTGCTGCAGGCGCAGCATCGGCAAAATGATCGCGCGCTTGTCGCGGTCGGAGACCGACACGAAGACGGTGCCGGATAGCGGAATTCCGCCGTAAGCGGCGAGCTGGCTCTTGGCGAAGGCCCGCGGAAAGTCGCGGTCGATGCCCATGACCTCACCGGTGGAGCGCATCTCCGGGCCGAGGATGGAGTCGACGACAAGGCCGTCCGGGGTGCGGAACCGGTTGAACGGCAACACGGCTTCCTTCACGGCAACCGGCGATTCGATCGGCACGCGGGAACCGTCGATGAGCGGCAACTTACCGTCGGCCTTCAGCTCGGCGATGGTGGTACCGACCATAATGAGCGCGGCGGCCTTGGCGAGTGTGATGCCGAGCGCCTTCGCGACGAACGGTACCGTGCGCGAGGCGCGCGGGTTGGCTTCGAGCACGTAGAGCACGCCGGCACCGATCGCGAACTGCACATTGAGCAAGCCCCTCACACCGATGCCGCGGGCGATGCCGAGAGTCGCTTCGCGCACCCGGTCGATCTCGGCGCGGCCGAGGGTGACCGGCGGCAGGGTACAGCTCGAGTCGCCGGAGTGGATACCGGCCTCTTCGATGTGCTCCATGACGCCGCCGATGTACAGCTCGTGGCCGTCGTAGATGGCGTCGACGTCGATCTCGATCGCGTCGTCGAGAAAACGGTCCACCAGGAGAGGATGCCCCGCGCCGATGATGCCCTGCCCGGCCATGCGGGCGAAGTAGTCGGCGAGCGACAGGGAGTCGTAGACGATCTCCATGCCGCGGCCGCCGAGCACGTAGCTCGGGCGCACGAGCACCGGGTAGCCGATTTCTTCGGCCACCACGACGGCTCCGGAGAAGTCGATCGCCGTTCCGTTGCGGGGGGCGAGCAGGCCGGCGTCGTCGAGAATCTTCGAGAACAGGCCGCGTTCCTCCGCGAGGTCGATCGCGTCGGGGGTGGTGCCGAGAATAGGAATGCCGGCCGCTTCGAGGCCGCGGGCGAGGCTCAGCGCGGTCTGGCCGCCGAGCTGTACGACCACGCCGACGAGTTCGCCGCTCTGGCTTTCGGCGTAGATGACCTCGAGCACATCTTCGAGCGTGAGCGGCTCGAAGTAGAGCCGGTCGCTTGTGTCGTAGTCGGTGGAGACCGTCTCCGGGTTGCAGTTGATCATGATGGTCTCGTAGCCGGCCTCCGACAGGGCGAAGGAGGCGTGCACGCAGGAGTAGTCGAATTCGACGCCCTGCCCGATGCGGTTCGGTCCGGAGCCGAGAATGACGACCTTGCGGCGGTCGCTCCGGGCAACCTCCGTCTCGTCGTCGTAGCTGGAGTAGTGGTATGGCGTGAGGGCGGGGAACTCCCCCGCGCAGGTGTCGACGGTCTTGAACACGGGACGCACGCCGAGAATGTGGCGCACGGTGCGAACATCCGCTTCGCCGAAGCCGCGCAATTCGCCGATCTGGGCGTCGGAGAAGCCGTGGTCCTTGGCGAGGATCATGACATCGCGGTCGAGACGGTCCGCGGCGGCGACCTGGTCGGCGATCTCGTTGATCAGCATGATCTGGTCGATGAACCACGGGTCGATCTTGGTGGCAGCGAAGACCTGGTCGATGGTCGCGCCGCGGCGCAGGGCCTGCTGAACGGTGACGATGCGGCCGTCGGTGGGAATCTCGGCGGCGGCGAGCAGTTCGTCGACCGTGCGGGTTTCTTCGCCCCAGTGAAAGCTCGAGCCGCGCTTCTCGAGCGAACGCAGTGCTTTCTGCAGGGCCGAGGCGTAACTGCGGCCGATGGCCATGGCCTCCCCGACCGACTTCATGGTCGTGCTCAGGCGCGGGTCGGCGGCCGGGAACTTTTCGAAGGCGAAGCGCGGAACCTTGACGACGACATAGTCGAGGGTGGGCTCGAAGCTCGCGGGGGTGACACCGGTGATGTCGTTGGGGATCTCGTCGAGGCGGTAGCCGATGGCGAGTTTTGCGGCGATCTTGGCGATCGGAAAGCCGGTCGCCTTGCTCGCCAGGGCCGAGGAACGCGAGACGCGCGGGTTCATCTCGATCACGATGACGCGGCCGTCGGCGGGGTTGATCGCGAACTGAATGTTGCAGCCGCCGGTGTCGACGCCGACGGCGCGGATGATGTCAATCGAGATGTCGCGCAGGTGCTGAAACTCACGGTCGGTCAGGGTCAGCGCCGGGGCAACGGTGATCGAGTCACCGGTGTGCACGCCGACCGGGTCGACGTTCTCGATCGAGCAGACGACGACGGTGTTGTCGGCTGTGTCGCGCATCATTTCGAGCTCGTACTCTTTCCAGCCGAGAATCGACTCCTCCAGAAGCACCTCGGTGGTCGGGCTGTGGTGCAGGCCGTCCGTCACGATGCGGCGCAGTTCCACCTCGGTGTAGGCGAAGCCCGAGCCGAGGCCGCCCATGGTGAAGGAGGGGCGCACGACGAGCGGGTAGCCGAGATCGTCGGCGTAGCCGACGGCCTCCTCGACGGTGCGAGCGATGAACGAGCGGGCCACGTTTGCGCCGGCGTCGAGCACGAGCTGCTTGAAGATCATTCGGTCTTCGCCCTTGTTGATGGCGTCGAAGCTCGCACCGATCAGCTCAACGTCATACTTTTCGAGGATTCCGCGCTCGTGCAGCTGGATGGCCGCGTTGAGGGCGGTCTGCCCACCCAGAGTCGGCAGAATCGCATCCGGCCGTTCCTTCTGGATGATCGTCTCGAGAATTTCAGCCGTGATCGGTTCGATGTAGGTTGCATCGGCGAAGTCGGGGTCGGTCATGATGGTGGCCGGGTTCGAGTTGACCAGGATGACACGCACGCCCTCCTCACGCAGCACGCGGCAGGCCTGGGTGCCGGAGTAGTCGAACTCGCAGGCCTGTCCGATGACGATCGGGCCGCTGCCGATGACGAGAACGCTGTTGATATCGTCGCGTTTGGGCATTATTTGGTTTCTCCTGCAACTGCGCTCTGTGACGCCAGCACAACGTCTCTGAATCGATCGAAAAGGTGATTGGCGTCGTGTGGGCCGGCGGCCGCCTCCGGGTGGTATTGCACCGAGAAGGCGTTGATGTCGAGGCAGCGGATGCCTTCGACCACCTGGTCGTTGAGGCTGTAGTGGCTCACTTCGACCCGACCGAACCCGCTACGCGAATCGTGAATGCCATGAATGGGCATATCGACGGCAAAACCGTGGTTCTGCGACGTGATCTCGACCCTGCCGGTGGTCTTGTCGAGTACCGGCTGGTTGATGCCCCGGTGCCCGAACGGCAGTTTGTAGGTGCGAAAACCCAGCGCACGGCCGAGCAGCTGGTTGCCGAAGCAGATACCGAAGTAGGGAATGCCCGCGCGCAGCACCTCCTGCAGCAGGGTGACGTGAGCGTCGGAGGCGGCCGGGTCGCCGGGTCCGTTGGAGAAGAACAGGGCCGAGGGCTTCAGCGACAGTACGTGCTCGGCGGTGACGGACTGCGGCAGCACGAGCACTTCGAAGCCGCGTTCCGCGAGGTAGGTGAGCGTACTGGTCTTCACGCCGAGGTCGAGTACCGCGACGGAGCCGATGCGTTCGCCCCGGGCAGCAATCGAGAAGGGTTCAACCGTCGAGACCTCGAGGGAGAGGTTGCGGCCGCGCATGGCGGCACCGGAGAGCACCCGTTCGAGCTGTTCACTGTCGGACAGACCGAACGGGTCGCCGGAGAAGACGCCGCTTTTCATGGCGCCCTTCGAACGGATGTGGCGGGTGACCGCCCGGGTGTCGATGCCTCTGATACCGACGATGCCCTGCACGTCGAGTTCGTCGTCCAGGGTACGGGTGGCTCGAAAGTTCGAGGCAATGCGCGCCGGCTCCCGCACGATTAAGCCGGCGACCCAGATTTGCCGCGACTCCATGTCTTCGTCGTTCATACCGGTGTTGCCGATGTGCGGGGCGGTCATGAGCACGATCTGACCGGCATAGGACGGATCGGTCAGGGTCTCCTGGTAGCCGGTCATACCGGTCGCGAAGACGATCTCACCGAGCGTCTGGCCCTCGCTGCCATAGCTGCGGCCGACGAAGCGACGGCCGTCTTCGAGCACGAGCACGGCCGGGCCGGGAACGTTCGTCACCGAGAAGGTGGCCGTCACGGCAGCGATTGCGACAGCCGGAGTTGGTACGGACCGGTCGGGTACTGCCTGGTCTGGTGCGGTCGAGTCGGGCACGTCAGGCCTCACTTTCATCTTGATCGGCCGCAGCGGCGGCCGGACCGGAATTCGTGGCTGCAATGGTTCGGATCGAGTCGACGAGGCGAGCACGATCATTCGGATCGATGATGCGAAAGAAACTGTCGACGGCGCGGCGGTCCCAGGTATCGTCAGCGGCGCCGGTGCCCTCTGACGAGTTCAGACGCCAGGACAGGCGCACGAGTCCGTCAGTTTCGACCGCCCGGTCGATGGCGACCTGGGCTGCGCCCACCGCGTCGATGGCGCTGGCCGGAACGAAGACCGGCTGGTTACCGTCGAGGTCGAGTGTCACGCCGGACCCGGTCACCGTGAGGGCGGCGCGGGCGCGAAAGCCCAGGCCGGGGATCGCGAGCCGCTCGAGTGGCGCATCGCGCGGCGTGGTCGCCACATAGTAGGCCTCCGCCACGGCGAGCGCGACTCCGGCGGCGCTCGAAATCGGGTAGCCGGCGGTGAGCGCGGCATCCCGTCGGCTGCGCTTTCGCCAACTGCGCCACATCAGAATCAGAATCCCGAGCAGTACCAGCGCCGTGATGATGGCGGGAATGGACCTATCCATGAGTGACGACTCCGCTTCGGTGGCCGGTTATTTCGAGACTGCTCCGCACTGCGCCATCGAGCACCGTGGCATACCCGCAGTGGAATGTTGCCCGCACCTCGCCCGGCAGCGTCATCGACAGGTACGGCGAATTCGTGCTCGTCCCGGCGAGATCGGCGCGGCCGAACACACGCGTCGCGGCGGGGTCGTACAGGGTCAGCTCGGCTGGCGACCCGACCAAAATCGGATTGCCCTGGCCAGAGACCCTTCCGATGCGGGCCGGGGTGCGTGAGAGCACGCGTTCGATATCGGCCCAGTCGAGCAGCCCGGTCGTAACAACCGCAGCGTGCACGACCGAGAGGGCGGATTCCAGCCCGACCATGCCGTTGGCGGCGGCATCCCACTCGCAGTCCTTACTTTCGGCGGGGTGCGGAGCATGGTCGGTCGCGACGATGTCAAGCGTGCCGTCGGCGAGTCCGGCGCGCAGCGCCTCGACGTCTTCCCGACTACGCAGCGGCGGGTTCACCTTGAAGCGAGCGTCGTAGCCGCGCACGAGGTCTTCGGTCAGTAGCAGGTGGTGGGGAGTGACCTCGGCGGTCACGTTGATACCGCGGGCCTTGGCCCAGCGGATCACGTCGACCGAACCGGCAGTGGAAACGTGGCAGACGTGCAGGCGTGACCCGACGTGTTCGGCCAGCAGCACGTCGCGGGCGATGATCGATTCTTCGGCGACGGCCGGCCAGCCGACGAGTCCGAGTTCGCCGGACAGAGCGCCCTCGTTCATCTGGGCTTTTTCGGTGAGGCGCGGTTCCTGGGAGTGCTGCGCGATGACCCCGTCGAAAGCTTTCACATACTCGAGGGCGCGCCGCATGAGCAGGGGATCTGAAACGCAGAACCCATCATCGGAGAACACACGCACCTTTGCGCGGCTAGAGGCCATCGCGCCGAGTTCGGCGAGTTGTTTGCCGGCCAGGCCGACGGTCACCGCGCCGATCGGCTGCACGTCGACGTAGCCGGCGCTCTCGCCGAGGGCGAGCACCTGTTCGACGACCCCGGCGGTGTCCTGCGCGGGCAGGGTGTTCGCCATGGCAAACACGCTCGTGAAACCGCCGCGCGCCGCGGCGCGGCTACCACTCAGCACGGTCTCGCTGTGCTCGTAGCCGGGTTCGCGCAGGTGGGCGTGCAGGTCGACGAGGCCCGGCAGCGCCACGAGCCCGTTCGCGTCGATCACGCTGGCGCCGCTCTGCGACAGCCCGGTGCCCAATTCAACAATGCGGGCACCGTCGAGACGGATGTCGGTGCCCGTGCCGTCCGGCAGGGTCGCGTCACGGATCAGCCAGCGCTGATTTAATCCGTCAATCGACATTCTTTGATTCCTTCCGATCACCGGATAAGAGCAAATAGAGTGCGGCCATCCGCACGGAGACACCGTTCGTGACCTGTTCGAGCACGGTCGAATTAGCGGAGTCGGCCGCCGCCGAAGAGATCTCCAGACCACGATTCATCGGGCCGGGGTGCATAACAATGCTAGCCGGACCGAGCCGACCGAATCGCGCGTCGTCGAGCCCCCAGACCCGGGAATACTCGCGGCTGCTCGGAAAGAAGGCCGCGCTCATCCGTTCGGTCTGGATGCGCAGCATCATCACGACGTCGGGCCCGGCATCGATCGCTCCGTCCAGATCGAAGCTGAATCGGGCCGGCCAGAGCGACGTATCACTCGGCAACAGGGTGGGCGGGGCAACGAAAGTGACCCCGGCACCGAGCGTGGCGAGCAGCCACAGGTTGGAGCGGGCAACCCGGGAGTGCAGCACGTCGCCCACGATCGTGACGCTGACACCGTCGAGGCCCTTGCCCCGGGAGGCGTGGCCGTGGATACGGCGGCGGATGGTGAAGGCATCGAGCAGTGCCTGGGTGGGATGCTCGTGGGTGCCGTCGCCGGCATTGATGATGCCGGCGTCGATCCACCCACTCGCGGCCAGCACCGCCGGGGCACCGGACGCCGGGTGGCGGATGACGACGCCGTCGGCTCCGATCGCGGCGAGCGTCTGGGCGGTGTCTTTCAGGCTTTCACCCTTCGACACGCTCGACCCCTTCGCGCTGAAGTTGATGACGTCGGCGCTGAGTCGCTTCGCCGCGGCCTCAAATGAGATGCGGGTGCGGGTGGAGTCCTCGAAGAACAGGTTGACCACGGTCTTGCCGCGCAGGGTCGGAAGCTTCTTGACCTCGCGCTGGGCGACATCCGCCATGTCCTCGGCAATGTCGAGCACGTTGATGGCCTCGTCGCGGCTGAGATCCTTGGTCGAGAGAAGATGCCTCATCGGTTGCTCCCGCCATCGATCGAGACGAATTCGTCGCCGTCGATCTCTTCGAGGTGAACGTTGATGCGCTCGTCGGTCGCCGTCGGCAGGTTGCGGCCGACGAAATCGGCACGAATAGGCAGCTCACGGTGACCGCGATCGACGAGCACGGCCAGGCGCACGATGGTGGGGCGCCCGTGGTCGCCAAGTGCGTCGAGCGCGCTGCGAATGGTGCGGCCCGAGTAGAGCACATCGTCAACAAGCACGACCGTGGCGCCGTTGATACTGCCGGGCACCTCGGTGCGCGTCGGGGTGCGGGTGCGACCGTGGGCGAGATCGTCGCGATAGAGCGTGACGTCGAGCGATCCGACCCGCACCGCCGTGGCCGCCGGTTCGATGCGTTGGATGATTTCGGCGACGCGACGGGCGAGAATAACGCCGCGGGTGGGAATGCCGAGAATTACGAGGTTGTCCGGGCCCCGATTGGACTCCAGGATCTCATGGGAGATTCGAGTCAACGCGCGAGTGACGTCAGCCTGAGTGAGCACAATGTGCGCCAAATGCCGACCTCCTTCCCCGTCTCACAGGACGGATTATTAAAGGATGTCTGATTTGATTCAGCTTAGCCGGTGGCTCGTGCGTTTAAACACGTACCAAAAGAACTTGACCCCTGGTGTTAGGAGGCGTGGTGTCCCGAAGTACGAACCGGGACGCGTTCAAAGGCCACCTCGACCTGCTCGTCTGCTCCGTGCTCGCCGACGGGCCGCCGCATGGCGACGCCGTTATTGAGCAGCCGCGCACCCGCAGCGACGAGGTCTTCGATCGCGCCGAGGTCACCGTCTACCCGGTTCTACACCGCCTCGAACTCGCCGGGTACCTGACCAGCGCAGGGAGTGAGGTCGCCGTCCTGCGGAGAAAACCGTAGCCGAGTACACCCTGACTCGCGAGTATTTGCGCGCCGTTGAGGTCGGTGTGCACGACCAACCGGATACCGCCAACCTGCGCGATGAACTGAGCGACAAACTGAGCGACGTGCGAAGGCGCCCCCCTCGGGACTGGAACTCAAAACGTACTGCCGGGCATGGTCTGGCCGACCCTGACCATCGCGGTCGTCGTCACCGCATTTGTCGTTTCGAGCGCAGAGACAAACCGCAGATTCAGGAATTGTTCCAAGCCATCGCTCTGCCAGCCGTGTGTCTGGTCTCTGCCGCCGGAAATATCTCGATTGTGATGCGCCTGCACGCCGTCACCGCCACGCAATCCAATCGCGGCCCGCTCATCACGGCCTGGTCGATTTAGAAAACAGCGGCGACGAAGGCGGAGAATTCGGCTGTGTCGGTGAGGCTGCCGGTGTAGAGCGTGCCATCAACGAGCACGGTCGGCGTGCCGGAAACGGCCGGGATCTCGGCTCCGTCGATCGGCCCGGTCAACGCAGCCTCGGTGTTCTGCTGCGACCAACCTTGGTAGGCCCCGGCTTCGACGCAGCCGGCGATGCTGACAGCACCGGTCGAGAGGTCGGCGAGTTCCCCATTACTGAGCCCGGCCGTTTCTTCAAGCGGCTGATTGCCGAACAGCGCCGACAAAAATTCGAGGGTCTGATCGGGGTTCAGCGTGGCCTGGCAGGTCAGGGCCGAAGATGCGCGGCTGGAGTAATTGGTACCCTGGGACAGCCGGTCGAGAAAGGTGAGCGAGTGCACCCGGAGGGTGATTACACCGCTCTCCACACCGGCGGCCAGCAGTTCACCGTTGGCCTTCTCGAACTGGGCACAAAACGGGCACATCGGGTCGACGTATTCATCCACGATGACCGCGCCGGTACCGAATTCGAGATAGCCAGCATCAAAGTTGGCGGCACCCAGCACACCCGTCGGCAGCGGCGCCGCCGATTCCGGTGCTGAGCCCGAGTTGGACGAGTCCGGGTTGGACGAGCCCGAGTTGGACGAGCCCGAGTTGGACGAGCCCGACCCTGCCGCCCAAAAAAACGCTCCGATAGCGGATGCGAAAACAATAGCGAACACGACCAGAATTGCGAACACGGCCGTGGCGATGTACCCGATGATGAGACCGGCCAGGGCGAAACCACGGCCCACTTCACCACGTGCACGAATCTGCCCGAGCGCGATGTGGCCCGTGATGATGCCGACGAGGCCGATGAAGAACGACGACACGAACGACACGATGGCCAGGGTGTTGGTCTTGGGTGCCGTCACAAATGGCACGGTCGACCCGCCCAAGGGCGGTACCGGCACGGACGGACGCGACTGAATAGGCTGCATCGGTGGGTTCGGTGGATCGCGGGGAGCGTCGGGTCCGGTGCTGTCCATGTGCGTGTCCTTTGGTGACTTCGAGGCGAGCCCGGCACGGGCCGGGTCCACTCGTCGGGCTGACGGGCCGACGGGCTGACGGGCCGACGGAGAGTCAGGCTGACGGAGCGGTTTGGGAGATCTTGCCGAGTAATCCGTTGACAAAGCCGGCCGAGTCATCCGTTGATAGAATCTTTGCTGCCTCGACGGCTTCATCGATCGCGACGGCGTGGGGAACCGCGTCGTTGTAGAGAATCTCCCAGATGCCGATGCGCAGTATGGCGCGATCGATGTTGGGCATGCGGGCGAGCGACCAGCCCTGCGAGTAGGTCTCAATCAGTTCGTCGATCTCTTCGCGGTGGTCCACGACTCCGTCGACGATTTCACGCGCGTACAGCCAAGAGGCGAGACGTGCCGGCTCGCTCGCGGCTCGCTCGGCTTCGGTCGCGAGCGACTCCGGAATGCTGATCTGACGCACATCGGCCGCGTACAGAATATCGATGGCACGCTTGCGAGCCTTGGTACGTGCACTCATTCGTTGACGCGACCGAGATAGTCGCCGGTGCGGGTGTCAACCTTGACCTTGGTGCCCTGCTCCAGGAACAGCGGAACCTGAATCTGGTACCCGGTCTCCACGGTGGCCGGCTTGGTGCCGCCGGTGGAACGGTCGCCCTGCAGGCCCGGCTCGGTATAGGTGATTTCCAGGGTGACGGATGCCGGCAGCTCGACGTACAGCGGGTTGCCGTTGTGCAGTGCCACGGTCACGGCCTGGTTTTCGAGCATGAAGTTGCTCGCATCGCCGACGACGGCGGCGGACACTGTGATCTGGTCGAAGTCAGCGACGTCCATGAAGACATAGGCGTCGCCGTCGTTGTAGAGGTACTGAAAGTCGCGGCGATCGACGTTTTCGGTCTCGATCTTGGCGCCGGCGTTGAACGTGCGATCAACGGTTTTGCCCGAGACAACGTTCTTCATTTTGGTGCGAACGAAGGCGCCACCCTTGCCCGGCTTGACGTGCTGAAACTCGACGACGGCCCAAAGCTGGCCATCCATGTTGAGTACGACGCCGTTTCTGATATCAGCGGTAGAAGCCATGGGAGGGGTGTTCCATTCAATTGATAAGGTGCTCGGGTGCAAATGGCACCTCAAAGAGTCTACGTGCCGAAGCCTCAGGCTCCAAAGGCACGACCGCGCCGGTTGGTCACGGCGCGGTGACGAAGTCCAGGGCCAGCCGGTAGGAGTCGAAGCCGAGGCCGGCAATAACACCGGTCGCGATTGCGCTCACCACACTCGTGTGGCGAAACGTCTCGCGGGCGTGCGGGTTGGAGATGTGCACCTCGATCAAGGCCAGGCCAGCCTTCGTGACGAGGGCCGCAGCGTCCCGCAGCGCATAGCTGTAGTGAGTGAACGCTGCGGGATTCATGATGACGGGCATCCGCTCGTCAACGGCCTCGTACAGCCAGTGGATCAGCTCTGCCTCGTCATCGGTCTGCCGCAGGTCTATGCTCACGCCGTCGCGAGCGCATGTGACGAGCAGCGCGCGCAGGTCGTCCAGGTTCGCCGACCCATAGACATCGGGCTCACGACTGCCGAGGCGCCCGAGGTTCGGACCGTTCAGAACCAGCACTGTACTCATCCTCTCAGCCTAGGCCGTAGGACCTCGCCGAACGGCCTGCGCCGCTCAGGGGCGGAGCACGACCACGCCGTCGTCGTGCGCGACAAACAGGCCGGTGATGCGCATGAGCTTGCCGAAGGATTCTGCCAGTTCGGCGGCCCAGGCCTGATCGGGAGCGGTGAGGGCGGCTGTCCCCGGCCGCTCCAGCGTGACGATGATGCTGCCGCCCGGAGCCTCCTGGGCCAGGAGATCGTTGATTCTCACAGCGAAGGGCCGCACCGAACCGGGTTCGGGTCGCAGCGGAATGCCATCGAGGGGTATCAGCAGTGAGAGTTGTTGCCCGTGGGCATCGAGGAGCATGAGCCAGAGCTGCCGGCGAATGGCGTGGCCGACCAGGTCGAAAACCCGGGCCCTGGCCTGTTCCACGGTTGTCACACGCGGGGCATCTTTGATGTTCAGTGTCATTGTCATGAGGCCAGCATGAGCGAATGCGGCAGCAGCGACCGGTTATCCACAGAAAAATCTGAGAAGCCGGGGCTGTGGATAATCTCCGGTCCACGGTCACGGGAGAAATGCCGCACAGGCGGCTGTGAATGCTCGTCGCTCCAGCCGCGCGACGCTGCCGTACCCCTAGAATGAAAATCCGAGGGGGCCGCGGCCGCCTCGCCCGACCAATGCTGATCGGAGGCAGACGCTGATGGGACACGGCTTGAAGAGTACGTCGTCGGTTCCGTCCGGCCCCGCCCGCGAGGCCCTGGTCGCCCTGGAACGGGCCCACGAATCCGCCGTCAGCGACCGGGTCTTTCAGACCGGTGTGCGTAAGCTCGTGCAGGATTCCTGGCGGCGTTCGCTATCCCTCAGCATTAACCCGGCGGGCGTGGCCCCCGAGCGGGCGTTGACCGACGCCGAACTGCGCGACCTGCGTAACCAGCATCCGCTCGCCGCCGTGTTGCCCGTCGTGCACAACCTACTCATTCGCCATGCCCTGGACGCCGAGTTGCTCGTCGCCATCGGCGACGAATCCGGTCGGCTGCTCTGGATCGACGGTGACCGGGTGCTGCGTCGCCAGGTCGAGGAGATGCTGTTCGTCGAGGGTGCCGACTGGTCGGAAGGCCACGTCGGAACGAGCGCGCCGGGCACCGCCCTGGCCCTGGACCGGGGCATTCAGATTCGACGGGCGGAACACTTCAATGCCCTCGCGCATCCGTGGAGCTGCACGGCCGTGCCCATTCACGACCCGGACACCGGCAAGATCCTCGGCGTGATCGACATTACCGGCGGCGACCAGGCGGTCGCGCCGCAGACGCTCCCGCTCGTCGAAGCCGCCGTCGCGGCGATGGAGGCGGAGTTGCGCATCCAGCGTCTCGACGGTTATCGCCTCGGAGCATCCACCGAGAGGGATGCCCGCACCCCGCGCCGCGCGAGCATCGCCCTGCTCCCCGCGCCCAACCGAAACGTCGTACCGGTCGGGTTCGGCGTGCTGGGCAGCGACTACGGACACCTCGAAAGCGGCGGGATGGCCGTGGATGTGAGCCCGCGTCACGCCGAAATTCTCACGCTGCTCGCCTGGCACCGGGAAGGGCTCTCCGCCGACCGGCTGGCCTTTCTGCTCAGCGACCAGACCGGCAGCGGTCACGCCAACGGCGTCGACACGCTGCGCGCCGAGATGGTGCGGTTACGGAAGGTCCTGGAGCAGGTCAACCCGCCGGTTTCGATCGGTTCCCGGCCGTATCGACTGCAGTCCCCGCTGGAACTCGATGCCCAACGGGTGCTGGCATTTCTGGAACGCGGAGCCCACCGCGTGGCCCTGGCCGCCTACCGTGGGTCGGTTCTGCCCAACTCGTTCTCTGCCGGAATCATCGATATTCGCACCGAGGTCAGTGCGCGACTGCGCGAGGCGATGCTGACCGATGCGTCCGTCGACCTGCTCCTGGAGTATGCGCGATCCGAAGAGGCCACCTACGATTCCGAGGTCTGGCGCGCCTGCCTCGAACTGCTCCCGGCCCGCTCCCCCAAACGCGCCACGGTCGTCGCCCGGTTGAAGCGCATCGACGACGAGCTCGGCGCCCGGCGCAATTCTTCAAAACGCTGACGCAACGTGCTCGCTCGTAGCGTTATAGTCACGAGTCGCGGCCCGTCGTTCTGACGTGGCCACGCGACCTCATCGGACGCGGTCGTCGCACAGCAGTCGACAACGCAGTCGCCAGAGCAAACACCAACGCCAACGCCAACAGCAACGACTCCGAGTTTGCTCTCGCGGCCGGCGTCCGGTCCCGCAACGGCAACGTCGCGGACCCTACCGGTCGCGACGTTGAGGCAGGCGGCATCTGGGTAGACAATGACCACACCTATCGGGCCGGCGCTGCGTTCGGCGGCTACAAGAACTCCGGCATCGGCCGCGAGAACAACACGCTCGTGCTCGGCCACCACCAGCAGGCCAAGAACCTGCTCGTGTCCACCTGCGAGAACGCGCGGGGCTTCTTCAAAAACGGATGCCGGGCATCCGTCCGTCGGTTCCTGGCGTGTTTTGCGCGCGGAGGTCGACCGATGGTGCCTCGCAACCTTTTGCAACCTTTCTTTTTCTACGCTGGTGCTACCGCAGAACGCGGACCGACACCGTCGTCGAAATAGGAGTGACATGACCGTCTATGCAGCCCCGGGAACACCCGGCTCCACAGTTACCTTCAAGTCTCGGTACGAGAACTGGATCGGTGGCGAATGGGTCGCCCCCGTCAAGGGCCAGTACTTCGAGGACATCACCCCCGTAACCGGCAAGCCGTTCGCCGAGGTCGCTCGTGGAACCGCTGAAGATATCGAATTGGCCCTCGACGCCGCCCACAAGGCCGCACCGGCCTGGGGCAAGACCAGCCCCACCGAACGCGCGGCGGTACTCAACAAGATCGCCGACCTGATCGACGCCAACGTCGAGATGCTCGCCGTGGCCGAAACCTGGGACAACGGCAAGGCCGTGCGGGAGACGATCAACGCCGACATTCCCCTCGCCGCCGACCACTTCCGCTACTTCGCTTCGGCGATCCGCGCCCAGGACGGCGACCACGCCCAGCTCGACGGCGACACTGTCTCGTACCAGTTCCACGAGCCGCTCGGCGTCGTCGGCCAGATCATTCCGTGGAACTTCCCCATTCTGATGGCCGTCTGGAAGCTCGCCCCGGCCCTTGCCGCCGGCAACGCGGTCGTGCTCAAGCCGGCCGAGCAGACCCCGGTCTCCATCCTTGTGCTGATGGAACTCATCGGCGATATCCTCCCCCCCGGGGTGGTCAACGTCGTCAACGGATTCGGGCTCGAGGCCGGTAAGCCGCTCGCCTCGAGCAACCGCATCCGCAAGATCGCGTTCACCGGTGAAACCACGACCGGCCGTCTCATTTTGCAGTACGCCTCGGCCAACATCATTCCCTCAACCGTTGAGCTTGGCGGAAAGAGCCCGAACATCTTCTTCAGCGACGTCGCACAGGAGAAGGACGCCTTCTACGACAAGGCCCAGGAAGGCTTCGTGCTGTTCGCCTTCAACCAGGGCGAGGTGTGCACGGCCCCGAGCCGGGCGCTGCTACAGAAGCCGATCTACGACAGCTTCCTCGGCGACGCTGTCACCCGCGCCCGAAAGATCATCCAGGGTAACCCTCTCGACACCGACACCCAGATGGGCGCGCAGGCCAGCAACGACCAGCTCGAGAAGATCCTCTCCTACATCGACATCGGCACCAAGGAAGGCGCCAAGCTGGCCCTTGGCGGTGAACGTGTCGACCTCGGCGGCGACCTCACCGACGGCTACTACGTACAGCCGACCATTTTTGAGGGTCACAACAAGATGCGCCTGTTTCAGGAGGAGATCTTCGGACCGGTCCTCGCCGTGACCAGCTTCACCGATTACGACGACGCCATCTCGATCGCCAACGACACCATCTACGGTCTCGGCGCCGGCGTCTGGTCCCGCAACGGTAACGTCGCCTATCGGGCTGGCCGCGACATCCAGGCCGGCCGGGTCTGGGTCAACAACTACCACGCCTACCCGGCCGGCGCTGCGTTCGGCGGCTACAAGAGCTCCGGCATCGGCCGCGAGAACAACAAGCTCGCGCTCGGTCACTACCAGCAGACCAAGAACCTGCTCGTGTCCTACTCCGAGAACAAACTGGGCTTCTTCTAACCGCCCGGTCTGCACGATCTGACCGGCGGCACTTCCCGACGGGTGGGAGTTCTGCCGCAGGTCTGGCACGGGGGCTGCCAACGACGTAACGTCGTAGGCAGCCCTTTTTTGTCACTCCACTGCTCCGTAGAAAGGTCCGTCAATGTCGACACCCACAATCACCGCGTCGGTCACGATCGCCGGCGAAACCGTTCCCCGGGTCGAGCTCACCCCGGTCGCAGTCGATCTGCTCCGCAGCCTGTGGGAGGAGCACGGCCCGCTCATGTTCCACCAGTCCGGTGGCTGCTGCGACGGCAGTTCGCCGATGCTCTTCATGGCCGGCGAGTTCATCACCTCTGACCAGGACGTGCGCCTGGGCCAGTTCGACCTGGCCCCGGCCGACGCACCCAGTCAGCCGCTCGACTTCTGGATGTCAGCCGAACAGTTCAACTACTGGAGCCACACTTTTCTCACGGTCGACGTCGTGCCCGGCCGCGGCAGTGGATTCAGCGCCGAAGCACCACGCGGCGTTCGCTTTCTCATCCGCTCGGAGCTCATGACCACGATGACCCCGTTCGCCGCGCCGGCCGACACCGACCGGGTCGACGCGGATGCCGCACACCCGCCAGCCCCAGCGCCCGTTCCTTCCTAGCGGCAGTTTCATCCCAGCGCCCATTCCTTCCTCGCGGCCGTTCCCGCCGGACAACCGTTCGGCGCGAAGCCCGGCGGCTACTGGCCGATGGCTTGGTATGCGCTGAACAGCAACGAGGCGTCCGGGCCCTCGAGGATGGTGGGCTTGCCCACATCGTCGAGCACGACGAAGCGCAGCATGCCGCTGCGGGTCTTCTTATCACGCTGCATCGTGGCGAGCAGGGTGGGCCAGCGACCCACCGGGTAGCTGGTCGGCAGGGTCAATGATTCGAGGATGTTGCGGTGCCGGTCCACGACCTCGACCGAGAGCCGGCCGCTCAGGGCGGCCAGTTCCGCTGCGAACATCATGCCGACGGCGACGGCCGCGCCGTGACGCCAGCCGTAACGTTCGGCGTGCTCGACGGCGTGGCCCAGAGTATGGCCGTAGTTGAGAATCTCGCGAAGGCCGGCCTCCTTGAAGTCCTCCCCCACGATGCGTGCCTTCATTGCGATCGACAGTTCTATGAGCCGACGAAATTCGGGGGTTGTCGGGTCGGTGGCCTTCTCCACATCCGCTTCGATGATGTCGAGAATCTCGGGAACCTGAATGAAACCGGCCTTGACGATTTCAGCGAAACCGGCGAGAACCTCGTTGCGCGGCAGCGCATCGAGCAGGTCGAGGTCGCACACTACGGCGGCGGGCGCGTAGAACGTGCCGACGAGGTTCTTACCCTCGGCGGTGTTGATGCCGTTCTTGCCGCCGATGGCCGCGTCGACCATACCGAGCACGCTCGTGGGAATCTGCACGAGCTTCACGCCCCGCAGCCACGTGGCCGCCACAAAGCCGGCGAGGTCGGTGACGGCGCCGCCGCCGAGGCCGATAACGGCGTCGGTTCGACTGAAGTCGGATTGCCCCATGACACCCCAGCAGAAGGCGGCGACCTCAACGCGCTTGGCGGCCTCGGCATCGGGAATCTCGGCGAGCAGCACCTCGGAGTATGTCTCCAGCAGATTGTCGCGCAGGGCGACCGCTCGGGCGCCGACGGTGGAGGTGTGCACGATGAGTACCTTGTTGACGCCGCCGCCCAATTGCTCGGAAACGGTACTGACCAGGCCACGCCCCACGCTGACCGGATAGCTGTCGATCCCGGTCACGGTGATCACGGTGGTTGCGGGCTTTTCGGTCATCTCGTTCATCTCGGTAATCTCAGTCATCTCGCTAATCTCAGTCATCATTTCTTTCTTTTATCCAATTCACGATCTCGTCGGCAATGCCACTGATGGGTCGGTTGGAGGTGTCCAGGCGAATTGTCGCGAGAGCTTCATAGGTGGGGCGGCGCAGGTTGTAGATGCGTTCCCAGTCGGCGATCCCGCCGGCCAGGAGCGGCCGTTTAGTGCCGCCGAGGCGCGCCTGTACGGCTGCCGTCGTCACGCTCAGGTAGACAACGGTCGCGTCTTCGAGATCGGCCTGGGTGTCGGCGTGCAGCACCGCTCCCCCGCCGAGCGAGACAATGGCCGGCTCACCGAGCGACCAGTCCACGACTTCGCGCTCGATGATGCGAAAGTACTCCTCGCCCTCGCGAGCGAAGATCTCCGGGATCGGACCATAGCTCTCGACGATGCGTTTGTCGGTGTCGATGAAGGGCACGCCCAAGCCGCGGGCCACCCGGCGCCCGATCTTGGTCTTGCCGGCGGCCATCGGACCGATCAACACGATCGGGAGCAGCGAGTTATGCAGGGTCAGCATCATTTCAGCCGGCTATTAATCACAGCGAGGCGTCGCTCGACGCGCCGGTACGCAGGTTGGCGGGAATGTTGGCGAGGTACGAGTCGAGGTTGCGACGGGTCTCCCCGATCGAGTCGCCCCCGAACTTCTCCAGCACCGAGTTCGCCAGCACGAGCGCCACCATGGCTTCGGCGACGACACCGGCAGCCGGAACCGCACAGACGTCGGAGCGCTGATGGTGCGCCGGTGCCGGCTCGCTCGTGGCGACGTCAACCGTGCGCAGCGCCCGCGGAATCGTGGCGATCGGCTTCATGCCGGCACGAACGCGCAGCACCGTGCCGGTGCTCATGCCGCCCTCGGTGCCGCCGGCTCTGTCGGTGACCCGCTGAATCGCGCCTTCCGCCTGCACGAGTTCGTCGTGGGCGGCCGAGCCGCGGCGACGGGTGGTTTCGAAGCCGTCGCCAACTTCGACGCCCTTGATCGCCTGAATTCCCATGAGGGCAGCGGCGAGCTGCGAATCGAGGCGGCGGTCCCAGTGCACGAACGATCCGAGGCCGGGGGGAAGGTTGTAGGCGAGCACCTCGACGACGCCACCGAGGGTGTCGCCGTCCCCGTGCGCGGCATCCACTTCAGCCACCATCAAAGCGGATGTCGCGGCGTCGAAACAGCGCATCAGGTCGGTGTCGAGGGCGTCGACGTCCCCAGGCTCGGGCAATGGCGTGCCATCCGGCACGCGCACCGGGCCGATGGCGATGGTGTGGCTGACGAGCTGAATTCCCAGCTCGTTCAAAAAGGACCTGGCCACAGCGCCGAGCGCCACCCGCGCAGCGGTCTCTCGGGCACTGGCCCGCTCGAGCACCGGGCGGGCGTCGTCGAAGCCATATTTCTGCATGCCGGCCAGGTCGGCGTGACCGGGCCGGGGCCGGGTCAGGGGTGCTCCGCGGCCACGCGCAAACGTGGTCGGGTCGACCGGTGCGGCGCTCATCACGTCGACCCACTTGGGCCATTCCGAATTGCCGATGCGCAGGGCGACCGGACCGCCGAGGGTGAGACCGTGACGCACACCACCCGAGAGGGTGAGCTCGTCCTCTTCAAATTTCATACGGGCGCCGCGACCGTAGCCGAGCTTGCGGCGCGCCAAATCGAGACGGATCAAATCAAGGGTGACCGGGATTCCAGCGGGCAAACCCTCGACAATGGCGATGAGTTCGGGGCCGTGAGATTCTCCGGCAGTGAGCCAACGAAGCATGCTTCCTATCTTTCCACAGGGTCACGGGTCAGCGCGCCGCGCATGGCCGCGAGCACGGCCGGCTCGTCGGGCAAAGGCTCGAACGGGTCGTCGGTGACGAAGACCCGCACCTGGATGAGCGCCTGGTGCAGCAGCATGCCGAGGCCGTTCAGCACGGTGCCGCCGGCCGCCTGCCACGAGGTGGCGACCGCGCTCGGCCACGGTGAATAGGCGACGTCGAACAGGGCGGCCCGTTCCCGCAGTTCAAGCGGCAGCACCGACGAGAGCACGGTCCCCCCGGGAAGGGTACTGATCACGATGTCGCTGTCGACGCGGGTGACTCCGCTGAAGTCCTGCAGGTCCACCACCACTCCGAGCGACCGGCCGAGCAGGGCGAGCGGCTGCGCCTTCTGCGGGTCACGCGCGAGCACCGTGACAGATTCGGTGCCGAGTTCGGCCGCCGCCACCAGAGCGGATGCCGCCGTCGCGCCGGCTCCGAGCAGGGTCACGTGCGCCGCCCGGGTGACACCGCTCTCGGCCAGTGCGCGCACCAGACCCACAACATCCGTGTTGTACCCGCTGAGCCTGCCACGACCGTTGATCTTGCGCACCAGCACCGTGTTGACCGATCCGGTCAGCTGCGCCACCCGATCGCAGTCGTCAATGAATGGCAGCACCTCCTGCTTGAGCGGCATGGTGAGGGACAAACCACGCCATTCCGGCCCGATCCTGCTCAAGAACATCGCCAAGGAACCGGATTTCACCTCGACGGCGTCATACGACCAGTCCAGGCCCAACTGCCGGTAGGCGGCCCGGTGCAGCATCGGTGATCGGGAATGTTTGATCGGACAACCGAGCACCGCGAGCCGATTCGATGTGGGACTATCCATATTCGGGGTGCTCCCTCATCCAGTTCTGCCAGACCACAACCGCAGCATCGTGTTCTGCCACGGTAGCGGAGAACACCGTCTCACCGGTGTCGAGGTTGACGGTCACGAAGAACAGCCAAGGTCCGTCGACCGGGTGCAGGGCGGCATCAATCGCGAGGTCGCCCGGGTTGGAGAGGGGACCGACGACCATGCCGGGATGCACGTAGGTGTTATAGGTGTTGCCAGCATCGGCGCGTTCGGCGTCGGTGGTGGTCACGAGGTGGGTATTTCCGGTGCCGTAGGCGACGGTCGCGTCGGACTGCAGTAGGCCACTCTTCCACTGGGCAGGGTCGAGACGATTGAGGAAGACTCGCGAGACCTTGTAGTAGTCGTCGCGCAAGCCGGCCTCGCGTTGAATCAACGAAGCGAACACGATGGTCGACCAACGGTCCTCGGCGGCGACTCCGGCCGAGTCGAGGGCATCATATTGCCGGTTCACCATGGTTTGCAGGGCTGTCTGGGCGGTGTCTCCCGGCAAGAACGTGTAGGTGGCGGGAAAGAGAAAACCCTCGAGCGTGGTCGCTTCGGGGGGCAGTCCAAACACGGCAACGTTGGCCGCGGCGGCCTGCAGGTCGGCGAGGGGAATGTCGGTTCCCTCCGAGATCGACTGCAACACATCGACGGCCGCGGTGCCCTCGGGCACGACCACGGTCTGGCTCAGTCTCGTGTCTGCATCGAGCAGGGCATCGAGGGCCGTGCTCGCGACCATTTTCGTCTTCAGCTGGTAGGCGCCGGGCTGGAACACCGGTTCCGGTGCCGTCTGCAACAATATCTTGTAGAACGCATCGAAGCCCTTCACTACGCCCTGGTCAACGAGCGTGCGGGCGATATCCGAGCCGCCGTCACCGTCGTGAATCATGACGACCACGTCCTCACCGGTGGCCGCTTCCCCGGCGGTGAAATCGGCCGGTCCCTGTGTGGCCGCGATGATCTGAGAGATCGGGCCCTGAAGAAAGAAGACGACGCCGGCCACGAGCGCGGCGAGCACCACGAAAACGATCAGGCAGCCCCAAGCGCCCTTCCGACTCCGCTTCTCCCTCGGGGGTTCGTCGGCGAGAAGCGAGCGCCGATTGGCCCGGCTGCGGCCGAGGGCACCGCTCTCGTGAGCAGTCAGATTCGCCGTCAGAAACGCGGTGGCATCGGTCGCGGGAACGATGTTCGCGGTGGCGTTTCGTGGCAACAGCGGTGCGGCGGCCGCTCCGGCGGCCCGGGCCGGTTCAGCCGTGACCGGCCCCGTTGTGCCCTGCCCCGCAGCGGCCTGTACCGCAGCGGCCTGTACCGCGGCGGCCTGTTCCGCGGCGGCCTGCCCCGCGGCGGCCTGTTCCGCGGCGGCCTGTTGCGCGCGCAACTGACGGCGGCTCGGCAGGGGCTCTTCCGGGGTGGAACTCGGCACGGTTACGGCCTCTCGGTCGGTTCGACGGACAAACCTGGCGGTCGCCCCGAGGCACGCTCACTGTCGAGGGCGTGTTGCAGAATGATAGTCGCGGCCACCTGATCAATAACTGGCCGTTGCGTTTTGGCTGAGCGACCGGATGCCCGCAACGCCGACTGCGCCGATACGGTGGAGAGTCGTTCGTCAACCAGACGCACCGACACATCAATCGTTCGGGCCAGCCGCTCGGCGAAATCGACCGCATCATCGGTCGACGCTGTCGTGTCTCCCGACAGGGCCAGCGGCAGACCCACGATAACCTCGACGGCGGCGAGCTCCAGCACCACCGCCCGAATGCGGGCAAGGTCAGTCACCCCAGCCTGATCGCGGTTGACGGTTTCCACCGGCGTTGCGAGCATGCCGTGGTTGTCGCTGCGGGCCAGGCCGATGCGCACCTTTCCGACGTCGACGCCGACACGCACCCCCGAGCGCATGCTGGGTACCGGGGCGACCTCGCCCGCCCCGGCCTCCGACCTGCCGGTCCGGGGCCGAGCGGGGGTGCCGTTGGAGTGCATCGTCAGCGGCTGATCGCCGCGACGACGGCCTGCAGCGCGGCCGGGATGGCGTCACCATTGGGGCCACCACCCTGGGCGAGGTCGTCCTTGCCGCCGCCGCCGCCGCCGAGAATTCCGGCGACGGTCTTGGCGAGGGCGCCGGCCCGGTGCCCGGCGTCCCTGGCGGCCTGGTTGGTCGCGATGATCACGACGGGCTTGTCGGCGGTAACGGCCGAGAGCGCCACGACGACCGCGTCGGCGCCGAGGCGCTCCCGAGTCGCAAGGGCCAGCATCCGCACATCGTCCGGGGATCCGAGCACGCCAAGATCTTCTGCGACAACAGTGACGGCGCCGACGCGGCGGGCCGTGGCGAGCAGAGCCGGAACGCGGTCGGTCAGGGCCCGGGCTTCGAACGCGGCGATCTTCTTCTCGGCCGCCTTGAGACTCGAGACGAGGTCACTGATGCGCTCGGGTAGCTGGTCTCGGGGGGTTTTCAAACTCGAGGTGATCTGCGACACGAGGGCTCGTTCGGCGGCGAGGTCGCGAAAGGCTTCGAGGCCGACGAGCGATTCGACGCGACGGTTGGTCGATCCGACGGAGGCCTCGCTGATCAGGTTGATCATGCCGATTTCAGAGCTGCTGCCCACGTGGGTGCCGGCGCAGAGTTCGCGGGACCAGGGGCCGCCGATGTCGACGACGCGCACGACATCGCCGTACTTCTCGCCGAACAGGGCCATCGCGCCGAGTGCCTTTGCCTCAGCGAGGGGCAGTTCCCGCGTGGTGACCGGCAGGTTGTCGCGGATGGCGTTGTTGGAGATCTCTTCGATCTCGGCGCGGGTCGCCGGTGAAAGCGCCTGGTTCCAAGAGAAGTCGAGGCGAAAGAACCCGGCCTTATTGTAGGAACCAGACTGATGGGCGTTCGGGCCGAGCACCTGGCGCAGGGCCGCGTGCAGCACGTGGGTGCCGGAGTGGGCCTGGCGGGCGCCGCGGCGCCAGCTCTCGTCGACCACGCTCGTTGCGCTGTCGCCCACGCCGACCTCGCCGGACTGGACACGCACCTTGTGGCTGATCAGGCCCTTGACCGGCTTTTGTACGTCGAGTACCTTGAGTTCGTAGCCGGGACCCACGATCAGGCCGGCATCCGCTTCCTGCCCGCCGGATTCAGCCCACAGTGCGGTTTCGGCGAGGATGACCTCGGCCGTCTCGCCGGCGACCGCGCTCGTGGCGGACTCGCCGTCAACGATGAGGCCGAGCACGCTCGACTCGTTCTGCAGGCCGTCGTACCCGGTGAAGACGGTCTCGCCGAGGGCGCGGAAGGCACTGTAGACGCCCAGGTCAGCGAGGGTCGTCTTTTTGGACTTCGCGTCGGCCTTGGCCATGGTGCGCTGCTTGGTCATGAGAACGTCGAAGGCGTCTCGGTTCACGCTCAGGCCGGCTTCTTCGGCTATCTCGAGGGTGATCTCGATCGGAAACCCGTAGGTGTCGTGCAGCAGAAACGCTGTCGGGCCGGCCAGTTCGGTCTTGTTGGACTTCTTGGTCTTCGCCACGGCGAGGTCGAGAACGGCGCTGCCGCTCGCGAGGGTGCGCAGGAAGGTCTCTTCCTCGGCGAACGCGGCCTGGCTGATGCGCCCGAAGTCGCTTTTCACTTCAGGGTAGGCGGCGCTCATGGCGTCGCGTGAAGCGGGCAACAGTTCGGGCAGGCTGACGCTGTCGACGCCCAGCAGGCGCATGGCGCGCACGCTGCGACGCAGCAGGCGTCGCAGAATGTAGCCGCGCCCCTCGTTCGACGGCATGACACCATCGCTCATGAGCATGAGCGAGGAGCGCACATGGTCGGCGACGATGCGCATGCGCACGTCGTCGTCGTGGTTGGCGCCGTAACGTCGGCCCGACAGCGCTGCAGCGCGGTCGAGCACCGGGCGCACCTGGTCGATCTCGTACATGTTCTCGACTCCCTGCTTGAGAAAGGCGACGCGTTCGAGGCCCATGCCGGTGTCGATATTCTTTTTGGGCAGGTCGCCGAGAATCTGAAAGTCGCTCTTGCCGGTGCTTTCGCCGCGCAGGTACTGCATGAAGACGAGGTTCCAGATTTCGACGTACCGGTCGTCGTCGGTGGCCGGGCCGCCGTCGGCGCCGTAGGCGGGGCCACGGTCGAAGAAGATCTCCGAGCAGGGACCGGCCGGTCCGGGCTGGCCGGTGGACCAGTAGTTGGATTCCATGCCGAGACGCTGGATGCGTTTCTCCGGCACGCCGATCGCGCGCCAGTACCGAAACGCCTCGTCGTCGTTGAGGTAGATGGTGACCCAGAGGTCGCTCTCGCGAAAGCCGTAGCCGCCCTGGTTTTCCGGGGTGGTGAGCAGTTCCCACGCGAAGCCGATGGCTTCCTCCTTGAAGTAGTCACCGAAGCTGAAATTGCCGTTCATCTGAAAGAACGTGCCGTGCCGCGGGGTCTTGCCGACCTCTTCGATGTCGTTGGTGCGAATGCACTTCTGCACGCTCGTGGCGCGCGGGTACGGCGCCGGAACCAACCCGGTTAGGTACGGCACGAACGGCACCATGCCGGCCACGGTGAAAAGAAGGGTGGGGTCGTCGCTCACCAGTGACGCGGACGGCACAACGGTGTGTCCACGATCGGCGAAGAAGTCGAGCCAGCGCCCGCGAATGTCAGCAGTCTGCATGGTGTCCGTAGCTTTGGTCGTGCATGAATGTGTTGGTGCGGTGAATCAGTGTTGCGGTGAATCAGGGGTGCGATGACTCAGTGGTGCGACGAAACGGTGCCAGTGAAATCGAGCGGATGCCTAGGATGCGCCGGGGGCTGGCACGTCGCCTGCCGCGTTGGCGACGTCGCCCAGGGCGGTGTGCAGCTCCGCCTCGCGCTGGCGGTAGCCCTCAGAAATGGCCTCGCCGAACTCACGCGCCTTGGTGTCGAGTTCGGTGAAGAACTGCTTGCCCTGCTGGGTCTTGTTGACCTCGTGGGCGACCACGAAACCCGCGGCCACGCCGATGACCAACCAGATGACGTTCTTCATGGCTCTTCTCCCTGAATCTGCGCGGCCCTCGACCCAGTCAATAGAACCGAATTGAATGAAGCCGGGCACCGCTAGCCGAAGCTATCGATAAGTCGGGCGCGAGAATATCAACGCCGAGTCCAGAGTAGCCGGTCAACCCCGATTGCGCCCGGACCGCGGCCGCCCGGCGCGAAAGGCCGCCCGTACGCCCGCCGAGAACCCGGCGAGTTTGATCAGCGGCCCGCCAACCGTCGCCGCAAACAGCGCGACGAGCGCTGATACGTTGCCGGTGACGTCTGCGACGTTGCTCGTGATGGTGTCCACCCGCACCAACTGCTGGTTGGTGGAGCGGATGGTCTCGGTCGTCTCCGCGAGCACCGGGGTGATTCCCCCGCTGAGTTCGTGAATGGCCGCGGTTGTTTCATCGAACACTCGGCCGAGCTTGACCAGCGGAATGGCAATGATCGCGACTAAAATCGCGAACACCCCGGCGGCGATGAGTCCAGCAATATCTCCACCTGACACGGTGACTCCACTCAGATCGATGGGCTCCTGGGGAGCGCGAGTATGCAAAAGGGCGGCTAACCCCCCGGGGGTACCCCCCACACCGGAACCGGTTTGAACACCCCCAAAGGGATAGCCAAACCGGGCGGAGTGTTTTTT
>NZ_JAJAYI010000108.1 GCF_026786305.1 Cryobacterium sp. | reverse complement strand
GTTTCACACTGGGCCCAAAATGTTTCGAACTCGAGGCGTTCCGCGACCGACACTGGCGAGCATCCGTACGCCGCAACGAACGGATCGACGAAGCCCGGCTCGGGGGTGTCGCCGCTCTGGCTCATGGTTTCATTCTACCAAAACCATGAGCCAGAGTCGAGGGATTCTCAGATATAATCTGATTTCTGTGCGAAGTTGTATTCGGGCGGACTACCGCGTTAGCGAGAAGTACTCACGCGGATCGATGACTCTCGAGTAGGAATCTTTCTCGCAGATTCGACAATCACAACGGCACACAGCGCCGCGCACGCCTAACGGGTGGTGCCGGCAACCTTGGGCAGCGATCCGCCGGCGGCCGCGTTGCGGTCCGGGCGGAAGTTGGAGAAGTCCACGCCGGGAATGTCCACGACCAGCGACAGTTCGTCTTCGATCTGGGCGGCTTCGGAGTCCTCGGGGCCGACCAGGGGCAGCCGCACGCGCGGGCTGCCGATGCGGCCGAGGCCGTGCAGGATGTACTTTACGGCGACGGTGCCGGGAACGTGGGTACTGACGGCCCGCACGAGCGGTTCGAGCATCTGGTGTGCGGCGGTCGCGACTTTGAGGTCGCCCCGGTTGACCGCGTCGACCATGTGCCGATATGGGGTCGCCGTGATGTTGCCGGTGACGCCGATCAGGCCGGTCGCGCCAATGGCGAGGTGGCCGAGCACGTTGGGGTCGTCGCCGGAGAAGTACATGAGGTTGGTCTGGTTGAGCACCCGGCTGGCCTGCGCGAAGTCGCCCTTGGCGTCTTTGATCGCCAGAATGTTGGGGTGCTTGGCCGCGCGCAGGATGGTCTCGTAGGCGATCGCCACACCGGTGCGGGCGGGGATGTCGTAGAGAATGACGGGAAGATCGGTCGCGTCCGCAATCATGCGAAAGTGGGTGAGGATGCCAGCCTGCGTGGGCTTGTTGTAGTACGGGGTGACGATCATGTTGCCGTCTGCGCCGGCCTTTTCACTCTGGCGGGCGAGCTGCATGGCGTGTGCGGTCTCGTTGGATCCACCGCCGGTGATGATTTTGGCACGGCCGTTCGCAACCGACTTGCCGACCTCGACCAGACGGATCTTCTCCGGGTCGGTCAGGGTGCTCGTCTCACCGGTCGTGCCCGTGACGACGATGCCATCGGCGCCCGCATTGATGACGTCGTCGATGTGCTTCTCCACCCCGGCCCAGTCCACTTCGCCATCAAAGGTAAACGGGGTGACCAGCGCGACCAGCACCTGGCCAAAGGGATTCGTAGAGGTAGACACGCAGAACAGGCTATCGCTTTCCCGCTCACAGCTGACTAGGGGGAGACTCGGCCGTTCTGGTTAAAGGCGGCGTAGGTGAGCGGCATGAGCTTCTCGAAATGAGTTTCCATCTGTTCGGCGCACATTTCGATCTCGCGCTGTGGGAACGACGGGAATGAGGAGCCCCCACGCTTGGTGCGCAGGCTGAGAAAGTTCATGAGTGAGCGCGCGTTGAGCGTGACATACATCGAGGAGTAGATGCTCAGCGGCAGCACGATACGGGCGACCTCGCGGGCGACGCCGGCTTCGAGCATCCGCTGGTAAGCCTCGTAGGAGTGAATCGCGGCGGCGCGGGTCTGCTGCTGCACGAGCGCGGTCTGCTCGATCGAGCCGGGCAGAAAGTCGTAGGCGCCCGGCTTGCCGACCTGCACGAGGTTGCGTTTTGCAGACGGCACGTAGAACACCGGGTTGAGCTCCCGGTAACGGCCCGACTCTTCGTTGTAGGAGGCGATGCGGTGCCGCATGAACTCGCGGAACACAAAAATCGGCGCGCGCACGTAGAACGTCATCGAGTTGTGTTCGAACGGCGAGCCGTGCCGGTCGCGCATGAGGTAGTTGATCAGACCGCGGTCACGCTTCTCGTCGGCCTCGCTTTCGGAGCCGTCGAGCTGGCTCTGCTCCAGGGTCTGCTCCCCCAGGGTCGACACCCGGGCAGCGAACAACACGTCCGAGTCGTGGGCGCTGGCGCGCACCAACTCCACGGTCATTTCGGATCGGAACTCAATTTCAGACACGGCCTCAGGCTAGCCGGTCTGCCGGCCCAAACGCCGCCGCGCGCCCGCAATGTGCCGTCATAGTCCCTCGAGCGTGCTCGCGCCCACGTAACGTCGGCATCATGAACCCACTCGAAGCGATCGGACTGCTGTTGGCCCTGTTGGCTGCGACAACCGTTCTGGGCCTGGTCTGGCGGGAACGCCAGGGGCCAGTGGCCCGCCTGACCGGCGACGTCATCACCCCAGCGGATGTCGCCGCCACGATCACGTTTGGCCCCGCCGCCACCCTGCTGCAGTTTTCAACCGAGTTGCGCGCCCGCTGCCCGGGCACCCGTCGTCTGCTGGGAGCCGTGGCCGAGTCCCGACCGGGCGTGGTGCACGTGGACGTGGATCTCACCCACCGGGCCGGCCGAACGTTCGGGAACGCCTGAACCGCCACCCTCACGCTCACTCCAACCTGACCAGGACATGCCCGGTGCGACGTCCTTCGCGTCGCCCGGGCGTGTCGACTGGCTCTCAGGAAATTCCCAGACGAGACTCGTTCACGGGGCAGGTCCGACGGTTAGGGTGGAATTCAACCACCTGGAGGTAACACCATGCCCACGACGCTCACCAGTGAATCAACCACCGTCTGGACCGGCGATCTTCCGACCGGTTCCGGTACCGTCACCCTCGATTCCTCGCACGCCGCCGAATTCTCGGTGAACTGGAAGGCCCGCGCCGAAGGCGTTTCGAACACGACCAACCCCGAGGAACTGCTCGGCGCCGCCCACGCCTCCTGCTTCTCGATGGCCCTGGCCAACGCCCTCGGATCGGCCGGCCACACCCCGGAGAACATCCAGACCACAGCCGCCGTCACGTTCGCGGCCGGCACCGGCGTCATCGGCAGCCACCTACTGGTCAGTGCAAAGGTTCCCGGTCTGACCGAGGCCGAGTTCGAGGTCTTCGCCCAGGACGCCAAGGACAACTGCCCGATTTCGAAGGCACTCGCCGGGATTCCCATCACCATTGAGGCCGAGCTGGCCTAGGTCGCTCCCGTGCGCGTTTTGATCGCCGGAGCGTCCGGCCTCATCGGCAGTGAGCTGAGCCGCCAGCTGGCCGCCGCTGCCCACACCCCCGTCAGACTGGTGCGGCGGGAGGCCTTGGGAACCAATGAAATTCGTTGGGACCCGGCCGCCCTGGTTTTGGATCCGAGCGTGCTCGACGATATCGACGCCGTTGTCAACCTGTCGGGGGCGTCGCTGGCCCGACTGCCGTGGACAAGCGGGTACCGCAAAGAAATTCTGCGCTCCCGTCTGCAGGCCACCCGCACGCTGACCGACGCTCTCGGCCGGGCCGTGACGCCGCCGACCGTTCTGTTGAACGGCTCCGCGGTGGGAATCTACGGGGATCGTCCGGGGGAAGTCTTGAGCGAGGCATCCACTGCTGGAACCGATTTTCTCGCGGACGTCGTCACCCGCTGGGAGGCAGAGGCGCGGCTCGCGCCCGAACCAACCCGGGTGGTGATGCTGCGCACCGGCCTGGTACTTGCCAAGGGTGGTGCGCTGAAACCGGTGTTGCCCCTGGCTAAACTCGGCCTCGCCGGACCTCTCGGTGATGGAACCCAGCACTGGGCCTGGGTGAGCCTGCACGACGAGGCCGCCGCCATCGTGCACCTGCTGACCTCAACACTGTCTGGCCCGGTCAACCTGGTCGGGCCGACCCCGGCGACGTCCAACGACATCATCAGTGCTCTCGCCACCGCAGTGCGCCGCCCGTTCCTGCTGGCGGTCCCCAAACCGATCCTGACCCTGCTGCTGCAGGATGCCGCCCGCCAGCTGCTGCTTGCCGACCAGCAGGTCAGCGCCCAGAAACTCTTGGACGATGGGTTCGAGTTCGCCCATCGCACGCCGGCCACGGCGATAGCCTGGATGTTGCGCCAACCGTAGTCGGCCGGCCTGCCGCTACTTCGGGGTGCGCTCGAGGGCGATCGCGGTACGGATGGCGCCGCGAGCGCGCTTGCGGTCGCCCGACGCGTCGTAGGCCAGACCGAGGCGCAGCCAGGCGTGCCAGTTCTCGGGTTCGGCATCGACCGCGGCCCGCGCGGCCGGAAACTGCTCGTCGGCCGCGTCCCGATAGGGGCGACCGCTCGGGCGCACCGGCAGGTTGGCGGCGGGCAGCTCGCCGAGTTCGCCGAGCCGTCGTACCAAACGCTCCGAGCGGATGCCGAACGCAACCTCACGCGCGAGCGCCCAAAAACCAATCAGCGGCAGAATGAGCAGCGCGAGCCCGATGGCGATGCCAACCGGCTCACCGCTTTGGATGAAGAGCACGGCGCGCACCCCGACCAACACCAGGTAGAAGACGAGCAGCACCGCCATGAGGACGACAGCAACCTTGCCCTTCATTTGGAGGCCCCCGACTCGTTGGCGGTAGCAGCGGCCGAACGGAAGCCCAGATCGACGATTTGGTCAAGACCGACCGTGACTCCCCGAATGGTTCGCGCTGCGGCGAGAGCCAGCAGAATGCCGCTCTCGTAGGCGCTCGGTGACAGCGTGTTGTGGCTGATCGTGAGGGTTTCCCCGGTGCCGCCGAGAAACACGTCCTGGCGGGCCAGTAAACCGGACAGGCGCAGGCTGTGCACGGGCACGCTAGCGACCTGCTGGCCGCGCGCACGCTGATCGGTGTGCGGCGCCGAGACCGGGCCGAGTTCGGCGCGCACCCGGCCGATTAGTTCGGCGGTACGCACGGCCGTGCCCGAGGGTGAATCGACTTTGGAGGGCTGATGTGCCTCGACAATCTCGATGGAGTCGTAGAAACGGGCAGCCAGGGCCGCAAACGCCGTCGCGAGCACCGAACCGATCGAGAAGTTCGGAATGATGATGACCCCGGTATCGTCGCGGCCGGCAAGGCGTCGGGTGAGGGAGTCGATGCCGTCCTGGCTCCAGCCGGAGGTACCGACGAGCACCCGCACACCATGCTCGGTCGCAAAATCGACGACGTCCCGACTCACGTCGGGCCGGGTCAGGTCGACAGCGATCTGCGCACCGAGCATCTCGCTCAGCTCGCTGCGCGAGTCCAGCCGGGCGACGACCTCGAAGCCCTCGGTTCGGTCGATCAGGTCGGAAACCAGGCGGCCCATCTTGCCCGTTGCACCAATAATGGCCACCGTCGTTGTCATATAACCAATCTACCAATCGATCGCGGCATCGCGGTTTGCGCAACAGCCTACGGAAGTGCCTCAGTTTCACGCCGCGTCGGTCAGAGACACTGCGGCCCTCACCCTGCTCACCGAATATTTTCGCAGTCCCGAGCTGTCGTTTCGACAATCCCAGGGCACGTACCACCCGACCTACCAGACGGCAGAGCAGTTCGCACCGCCGTCGGGGCGCTCTATCAGAGCGCCGGGTACGAGAACGTCCATCCGTACAACGACAATCCCAATGCGACGCATTGGTATCGCAAGCGCCTGGACTCTTAGAACATCAGTGGTTCGGGCAGCCCGGTACGCAGCTCGACCGGCAGGTGACCGAGGTCGTTATGGGTGACGAGCGTCCACGGGCGGCCGGGCTTTTGCTGCAGCACGGTGAGGCCGCAATTGGCCTGGTTGATGCCGACCCAGCGCCAGTCGGGGGCCCCGAGCACTTCACGCACGAACCAGGCGATCACGAAATTGTGGGTGATCAGCAGGTCGTGCCGCTGGCTACGGCGCGGTTGCAGAAATTCGGCGACGGCGTCTTCCATTTGGGCCCGTCCCGCAGCGATCTCATCGTCGGTGACCGAGCCGAAAAACGGGTCGTAGGCCGAGGGTGTTTCGGCTGCCCGACCGGAGGGAATGCAGTCGAAGAGCAGCGCCGTCGGCTCGCTGTGCAGGGCTGGCAGCCGCTCGGTAATGAGTTCGGCGGTTTCAGCGGCCCGCTGCAGCGGCGAATGCCAGGCACCCGTGAACGGCACACCGCTGAGCCGGTCGGCGATCAGCAGCGCCTGACGTTTGCCGCGGGGCGACAGCGGGCCATCGTGCAGACCATGTTCGGCGTCCTGCTGCTCGCCGTGGCGTACCAGATAGATGTACTGGGGCATCATTGTCCATTTCGAAGTTCGGGAGTCCGGCCGGGCCGGAATGTGCAGAAGCTGGTGTGGGGTGGCCGGTCAGCCCGGGAGGATCCCCGCGAACGCGTCATCCTCGAGGGCGCCGACGGCGGAGATCGACACGGGTCCGCTCGCGAGCTCGGCGGCGAGCTCCTGCACGTCGGTCGCGGTGACGAGCGCGAGGCGCCGCAACGCCTCGTCGAGGTCGACGAACTCGCCGAGGGTGATCTCCGAGCGACCCAGCCGAGACATGCGGGTGTCCGAATCTTCCAGGGCGAGAGCGGATGCTCCGCTCAGCTGGCCAGACGCCCGCTTCATCTCGTCGGCGGTCACACCGCCATCGGCGAGGCGGTGCAGTTCGCTGAGCATGAGCTCGGCGACCTGCCCGGCTTTGGCCGGCGTGCACCCGGCATACATGCCGAACAGGCCGGCGTCGGAGTAGCCGGGCGCGAACGAATAGACCGAGTAGGCCAGGCCGCGCTTCTCCCGCACTTCCTGAAACAGGCGGCTCGACATGCCACCGCCGAAGATCGAGGTGAGTACGCTCATGGTGACGCGACGGTCGTCGGCAGCCAGCAGGCCGGGCATGCCGAGCAGCAGATTCGCCTGCTCCAGCGGGCGTTTGACGATGGTCAGGGCCCGGCCCTGGTGAATCTCGGCGGGCACACCGCCACGACGGCTGACCGGGGTCTGCGGACTACTGAGGTCCCAGCCGGCTTGTTCGAGGGCACCGGTGACAGCGGCGACGAGCACGTCGTGGTCGACGGCGCCGGCAACCGTGACGACGAGGTCCTGCGGCCGATAATTGGCCTGATAATGCTCCCACACGGCCGCGCGGGTGGCACCGCGAATGTCGTCGGCGCTGCCCCCGATGGGTCGACCGAGCGGATGCTTGCCCAATACGGCTTCGAAGAATCGCTCATTGGCGACGTCGGCCGGGTCGTCGTCGGCCATGGCGAGTTCCTCGAGAATGACCCCGCGCTCGGTTTCGAACTCACCGGCATCCAGCTTCGAGGAGGTCAGCATGTCGGTGAGAACGTCGATGGCCATGCGCAGGTCGCGGTCTTGCACCTTGGCGTAGTAGCAGGTGTATTCCTTGGCTGTCATGGCGTTGTGTTCGCCGCCGACCGCGTCGAAGGAGATGGCAATGTCGAGGGCGGACCGGGTTGGCGTGCCCTTGAACAGCAGGTGTTCCAGAAAATGGGTGGACCCGAAGTGGCCCGGTTGTTCGTCGCGGGATCCGACGGCTACCCAGTAGCCGATGGTGAGGCTTCGGGCACCCGGTACCTGCTCGCTGAGAATGCGCACCCCGCTGGGCAGAGCGGTTCGACGCACGAGGGCATCGCCGGCGGCCCGATACGAGAGTTCGGCTTGGTCTAGGGGAAAGTCCACTGCACCGTTCATGTCATCCCCCACCTTACAAGACCCGTTCATGGCGACGGGGTGCCCGGCGCCGAACCTCCGGCCTACCCCCACTTTGGCCGGAACTGCCCGTGCGGCCCGTTTCGACAGACTGGTCTGTCTAGGGTGTGTTACAGTCTGGAGGCCGACCGGGGAAACCTCCGGATTTACGTTCATCCGGGGCCGATTTCACCCCCTCACCAAAGGAGTGCCCGCATGACCATGCTGACAGATGAAGCCGTTCGGCCGGCGACACACGCCAAGGTGCGCATTCTCGCCACCGCCGACCGTCTGTTCTATACCGAGGGTGTACACACCGTGGGTGTGGACCGCATCATCAGCGAGTCCAAGGTCACCAAAGCGACCTTCTACAAGTACTACCGTTCCAAGGATGCCCTCATCGTCGTGTATCTACAGGGCCGGGACCGGCTTGCCCGCGATTTTCTCGCCAGCCTCGACACCCGCTTCGACACCCCCGAGCAGCGGCTGCGCGGCGTGGTCAACGAGATCTCAGCGCAGGTCATTCGCGAAGGCTTTCACGGCTGCCCGTTCATCAACGCCGCCGCGCAGTTCACCGACGCGGCCCATCCGGTGCGTCAGGCTGTTGCTGCACACCGGGACTGGTACGGCCGGTCGATTGAGGACATGTTTCGTGGCATGGGCCATGCCCGACCCGGTGACGCGGCCGATGACTTCTTTCTGGCCCGAGACGGCGCCTTCGCCGGCGCCAATCTCGGCGACCCGATCGGTGCCCACACCGCTTTGCTGCGCGCTATCCAGCGCGTTCTCGACGAGTCGGGCGACTAACGCTCAGTAGGCCGACACCCGGTCGAGGTCGAGCAGGTCGTTACGGCCCAGGCGGATGCCGGCCGCGGCGACCAGGGAGTGCACCTGGTCGGCCCGGCCGGCGCCAGCCACCGGTGCGACCACGTCGGGGCGGGCGAGCAGCCAGGCCAGGGCAATCGACGCCGGTGCCACGGCGTTCGCGGCAGCGATGCGGTCGACCACGGCGAGCACGCGCCGCGAGCGACGGTTCAGGTAGACCGCGGCGAGCTGCCCGCGAGCGGTGCCGGCGGCATCCGCTTTGGTGCGGAACGCACCGGCCAGAAACCCGTGGGCGAGGGCGAAGCCGGGCATCAGGGCGAGGTGTTGGGCGCGGGCAACGACGGCGACGTCTTTCTCGAGCTCGGCCCGGTGCACTAGATTGTAGGGCGTTTCGACGGCGACGAACTTGGGCAGGCCGAGGGCCGAGAGCACCCGCGCCTCCATGAGCCGGTCCGCCGCGAAGTTCGACGCCCCGAGGTAACGCACCTTGCCGGCGCGAACGAGGGCGTCAACGGCCACGAGGCTCTCTTCGAGTGGGACGGTCTTGTCGTCGAGGTGAAAGTAGAGCAGGTCGAGATAATCGGTGCCGAGCCGCACGAGGCTGGCTTCGACGGCGCCCACGATGCTGCGCTGGGTCAGTCCGGGGTTATCGAGATTGCGGCCGATCTTGGTGGCCAGAACGGTCTCGGCGCGCGCTCCGCGCGAACGCAGCCACGACCCGATAATCACTTCGCTGCGCCCGGCGGCGAAGCTGTCGGCGGTGTCGAGAAAATTGCCGCCGAGGCCCTGGTGCGCGTCGAGAATAGCGATGGAGGCTTCACCCGTCGCCGTCCAGCCGAAGGCGTTGCAGCCGAGGGCCAGCGGATGCACGCGCAGCTCGGTTCCCGAAATCTGGCGGCGAACCGGGCCCGCACCGACCGTCGTCTCAGCCTGGTCCAAACGGTCGATCGCCATCGCATCGAGAGAGGACGAGACAGCCTGTCGGGTCATTGCGTTCTCCTCCCGGTTGTTCGCCCGGCCCCTCAGGTGCGACGGGTTTTCTCTTCGTAGACTTCTCTGTGCCCGACAGTAGGCGAGGCCACCGACATTTTCCGGAGGCACGCGAAACTGTTACCAAAATGTACGTCGGTTGCGGGCTAATCGGGGTGGTGACTGTCGGCTGTGGCCCGCAAGTCGGCACGCGCCCGGTTTGTTAGACTGGAGGTTGCGCGAAAATTGGGCCGGATATGCAGGTGCACATCCGGCCTGGGCCGCCCGCTGTCGAATCTTCTGATCGATCGGCTGGCTAGGTATCCTGCCCGAATCAGCCGCAGGAAAGCAGCCATGACCACCCTCGCCGACGTGCCCAACCCCCAGGTTCCCCGTGAGGCTCGCAGGCGCCGCACCTTCGCCGTGATCTCCCACCCCGACGCCGGCAAGTCCACCTTGACCGAAGCCCTGCTGCTGCACGCCCGTGCGATCACCTCCGCTGGCGCCACGCACGGAAAGGCCGGTCGCCGCGGCACCGTCTCAGACTGGATGGAGATGGAGAAGGCCCGTGGTATCTCGGTCACGAGTGCCGCGATTCAGTTCGAGTACCACGATGCCGTGATCAACCTCGTCGACACGCCCGGCCACGCCGACTTCTCTGAGGACACCTTTCGGGTGCTATCCGCAGTGGATGCCGCGGTGATGCTCGTCGACGCCGCCAAGGGCCTCGAACCGCAGACCATGAAGTTGTTCGCCGTCTGCAAGCAGCGCGGGCTTCCCGTCATCACCGTCATCAACAAGTGGGACCGCCCGGGCGACACTCCCCTGGCCCTGATGGATGAGATCCAGACCCGCACCGGCCTGCTGCCGACCCCGCTCAACTGGCCGGTCGGCGAGGCTGGCGATCTGCGCGGAGTGCTCGATCGCCGTTCGGGCGACTTCCTGCGATACACCCGCACCGCCGGCGGCGCGACAGTGGCCGAAACGGTGCGGCTGGATGCGGCCGACGCGGCGATCGAAGAAGGCCCGGCCTGGGCATCCGCTGTCGAAGAATCGGAACTGCTCGACGCGGAATCCCAGAATCATGACGCCGAGCTGTTTCTCGACGGGCAGACCACCCCGGTGCTCTTCTGCGCCGCCGTGGCGAACTTCGGGGTGCAGCAGCTGCTCGACACCCTGGTCGAGTTCGCGCCGCCGGCCGAAGCCCGTATCGACATCGACGGGAACCCGCGCAAGGTGACCTCACCATTCTCCGGTTTCGTGTTCAAGGTGCAGTCCGGCATGAACTCGGCGCACCGCGACCACGTGGCCTTCGTGCGCGTGTGCTCGGGCGAATTTCGCCGCGGCATGGTCGTCACCCACGCGGCGACCGGCCGACCCTTCGCCACCAAGTATGCCCAGCAGCTGTTCGGCAAGGAACGTACCGTCACCGACCAGGCCTGGCCCGGCGACATCGTCGGGCTCGTCAACGCGTCGGCGCTGCGCGTGGGCGACTCGATCTTCGAAGACGAGCGCGTGGAGTTTCCACCGCTGCCGTTGTTCTCTCCCGAACATTTTCGTGCCATCCGCCCGGTCGACAGCAGCAAGCACAAGCAGTTTCGACGCGGCATCGACCAGCTCGACCATGAGGGCGTCATCCAGGTGATGCGCTCCGAGGTGCGCGGCGAGCAGGCTCCCGTGCTCGGCGCCGTCGGGCCGATGCAGTTCGAGGTCGTTGAAGACCGCATGGTGCACGATTTTCACGCCGACATTCGCATGGAAGCGCTCCCCTACCAGGTGGCCCGCAAGACCGATAAGGAAAGCGCGCTCCTGCTCGCCGGAACCCGTCAGGTGGAGGTGTTCACCCGCTCGGACGGCACGCTACTGGCACTGTTCAGTACGCCGTGGCGGCTGCAGGCGATCGCCAAGGAGAACCCGAAGCTCGTGCTGATCGACATCGCGAACGCAACCGCCGACGACTTCAGGTAGCTTGTTTAGTTATGGCGAAAGGCCGCATCCTCAACGAGGATGCGGCCTTTCGCCCGTGTCGGTGTTGGTTAGGCGTCGACGACCACGGAGGTGATAACCGGGCTGCGACGGTACTTGCGGTTCATCCAGCGGCTCACGGACTGCGTGAACAGGTCCTCAAGTTCGGCGCCGTCAACGATCTTGATGCGGTTCGCGGCCTTCATGGCTTCATCGATGACCTTGGTCGCGCCCTTGACCCACTCGTCGTCGTGCACGAAACCGCGGGCCAGGAACTCGACGGGCTCGGAGAGCGTGCCGGTCTTGGCGTTGAGAATTCCGAGGATGGTAATGGTGACATCCTCGGCGAGCTTACGACGGTCTTCCATCGCGGCAGTGGATGCCCCACCAACAGTCATACCGTCAACGAAGATGTAGTCGGCGACAACACGGCCGGTGACCTTGGCCTGGCCATCGATGAGGTCAACGACGACGCCGTCTTCGACAACGATAACGTTCTCGTCGGGGACACCGGTCTGGATGGCGAGGTCGGCGTTGGCAGTGAGGTGGCGCCATTCACCGTGGATCGGCATGACGTTGACCGGCTTGACGATGTTGTAGCAGTAGACGAGCTCGCCGGCGCTTGCGTGGCCGGAGACGTGCACCTTGGCATTGCCCTTGTGCACGACGTTGGCACCCCAACGAATCAGGCCGTTGATGACGCGGTAGATGGAGTTCTCGTTGCCGGGGATCAACGAGCTAGCGAGCAGCACGGTGTCGCCCTCGCCGATCTTGATGACGTGCTCGCGATTCGCCATGCGCGAGAGAGCAGCCATCGGCTCACCCTGCGAGCCGGTGCAGATGAGAACGACCTTGTCGTCCTTCATGCGCTCGAGCGCCTTCATATCAACGAGAAGGTCCTTGGGAATGTTGAGGTAGCCGAGCTCACTCGCGATCCCCATGTTGCGCACCATGGAACGGCCAACGAAGGCCACTTTGCGGTTGTGCGTCACGGCAGCGTCGATGACCTGCTGAATGCGGTGCACGTGGCTCGCGAAGCTCGACACGATAATGCGACGCGGGGAGGTGCGGAACACGGTGTCGATCGCCGGTCCAATGTCCTTCTCAGCGGTGGTGAAGCCGGGAACCTCGGCGTTGGTCGAGTCCGTCATGAACAGGTCGACACCCTCTTCGGCCAAGCGTGCGAAGGCACCGAGATCGGTGAGGCGCTTGTCGAGCGGGAACTGATCCATCTTGAAGTCACCGGTGGCGAGCACCAGGCCGGCTTCGGTACGAATGGCGATGGCCAGCCCGTCGGGAATGGAATGGTTGACGGCAATGAACTCAAGGTCGAACTGGCCGATGGTGCGGCGCTCACCCTCTTTCACCTCGATGAAGTTCTGGCTGAGACGATGCTCCTGCAGCTTGGCAGCGAGGAAAGCCAGGGTGAGCTTGGAGCCGACGACGGGAATGTCGCCGCGTTCCTTGAGCAGGTACGGTACGGCGCCAATGTGGTCTTCGTGGCCGTGGGTGAGCACGATGGCCTCAATGTCCTGCAGGCGGTCGCGGATGGCCGTGAAGTCGGGCAGGATCACGTTGATGCCGGGCTGGTTGTCCTCGGGAAAGAGAACGCCGCAGTCGATGATGAGCAGCTTTCCCTTGTGCTCGAAGACGGTCATGTTGCGGCCGATCTCGCCGAGGCCTCCGAGCGGGATGATGCGCATGCCGCGAGCCGGCAGTGCCGGCGGAGTGCTCAGGTCGAGGTAGTGGTTATTCATGAATCTCATTTCGTTGTCTGCGGTACTGCACGTCGAGGTGTGTGGGGACCGAGCTCGGGCATGCGAAGCCTCGAAGGATTACTCAGGGGGCTTCAGTGCGCATACGCGTTCCTCGCGTCGTGTCCGGCGGGCAGGCAAAATGCCGGCCAGATACCTCCTTAGTCTACCGATGCATCAACGATCGGCGTTTTCGGGTACGAAAGAGGGACCCCGCGCATGGCGGAGTCCCTCTCGTCGGGTTACCGACCGCCCGGGGACGGTCCAGCTGTTGACTAGGCGGCGCGGGGCGCGGCAGTGCGCGGCGAAACGTATTCGCCAGCCTCGAGGTGCTGCGCGGAACCGCTGACGTAGCCGGTGGCGGTGATCGCACGACGAACGTCGGGCGTGATGAACTGATTGGCAGTGTTGGTGCGGTTCGTGAACTTCGATACGTAGGAATTCATGGTGCTCCTGGTGCAATTGATGACTAGCGAATGCCGACCGTGGACCAGAGCAACGCGCGATCGTCGAAGCGTCCACGAAGATGGCATGTCTGCGCGGGACTTATTCGAGTGAAACTGGGGGGTGGCCCGGTCGGCGGGAAGAATGCGCTGCGCCGCGCGAGCTGAGAAACCCGGGTCCGCTACTGGACCGCCATGACTTCTGAACTGAGTCCAGACTACGTGACCGAGTTCCTGGTTGGGGCACACGCACGATCTACACAGGCGCTGTTCAGGCAGCGCGGAGGCGGTATCGATAATATTTTCGAATGACTTCTTCTGCGCTGTATGACATTCCCCTCACGCTCATCGACGGTGCAGAAACCACCTTCGGCACCTACTCAGGCAAGACGGTTCTTGTCGTCAACGTGGCCTCGAAGTGCGGCTTCACCCGGCAGTACGCCGGCCTGGAGGCGCTCTACCAGCGCTACTTTGACGAGGGCCTGGTCGTACTCGCACTGCCGAGCAACCAGTTCATGGGCCAGGAACCCGGCACCGAGGCGGACATCGTTGAATTCTGCAGCATGACCTACGGGGTGACCTTTCCGATGACGGCCAAGGTCGATGTGCGGGGCAAGCACCAGCATCCGCTGTATGCCGAGCTGACCAAATTCAAAAAGAGCATGCTGCCCGGACTGATAAAATGGAACTTCGAAAAGTTTCTGGTGAGCCCGACCGGTGTGGTCGTGGACCGTTTCGCCTCGTCGGTGGAGCCGGAGTCGACCGAGATCATCGACGCGATCGACAAGGTTCTGGCCGCAAAGGCCGCTTGAGCCCGCCTCTGCCTGTTCCGGGCCCGGGACCGCCACAGGGGCGCAGAACTTACCGTGTTCCCGGGTGGGCCCGGCGAGGCTCGCTCAGCGGGCGGCCCGACGCAGCACGGCCTCGGCGTGACGCAACACCGGGCCATCGACCATGCGGCCCTCGTGCTGGAAGACACCGCGCGCACTCGCGGCGGCCTCGAGCAATCCGAGGGCATAGTCCACTTCGGCGGCGGTCGGCTGGTACGCGGCGCGAATGACGGCGACCTGGCTGGGGTGAATGCAGGCGGAGGCGGTAAATCCGCTTGCGACGGCATCCGCTGCCTCGAGCGCGAGCCCGGCCGTGTCGGTGATGTCGAGGTGCACGGTGTCGATGGCGGCCTTGTCGTGGGCTCCGGCAGCGAGCAGCACCATCGACCGGGCCTGGCGGGCGACGTCACGGTAGCGCCCGTCGGGGTACCGGCTGGAGGTGCCGCCGAGCGAGGCGACGAGGTCTTCGGCACCCCACATGAGCGCGACGACGTTGCGTTCGGCGGCAATCTCGGTTGCCGAGATGACACCGGCTGCGGTTTCGCACAGGGCAATTACCCGAAACGCAGCGAGCAATTCGACCTGACCGGCGCTGACGGTCTTGGCGAGCATGACGTCACGGTAGTCCGTGCGCTCGAGCGCGGCCAGGTCAAGCGCGAAATCGACGCTGTCGGCCGGATTGATGCGCACGATCGTGCGCGCAGGGTCAAGCGGATGCTCGATCAGAGCGCGCCGCGCAGCGGCCCGGTCGACGGGCGCGACGGCATCTTCGAGGTCGAGGATGACAGCATCGGCGCGCTCGCTCGCCTTCGCGTAGCGCTCGGGCCGGTCGGCCGGGCAGAATAACAGGGCAGGGCCGAGGGTGAACGGGGCCGGGGTGAACGGGCTGAGCCCCGCGGTGCTGCCGTTGAAGGGGTCGGGGCCGTCCGGGTCGAAGTCCTGATCGAACGGGCCTGAATCGAACGGGCCTGAATCGAACGGGTCAGAATCGAGGGGGCCGCCATCGAACGGGCCGCTCATTCTGCAGCCTCGCGGCACCAGACCAGCACGGTGCGCACAGCCGTACCGACGACGACACCGTTCTGGTTGCGGCCGGTGTGTTCGAGCGTGATGATGCCCTGCCCCACTCGGCTGTTGGAGAGCCGTTTGTCGGTAACGATGGTCTCCGAATACAGGGTGTCGCCGTGATGAAGCGGATGCGGAAACGTCACGGTCGAAAAACCCAGGTTCGCCACGATCGTGCCCTGGGTCAATTGCGCGACCGAGCTGCCGACCATGGTTGAGAGGGTGAACATCGAATTCACCAGGCGTTCGCCGAACGGCTGGGTGGCCGACCAGGCCGCGTCGAGGTGCAAGGCCTGCGTGTTCATGGTCATCGTCGTGAACAGCACATTGTCGGCCTCGGTCACGGTGCGGCCGGGACGGTGCTGGTAGAGCGCGGCGAGGTCGAACTCCTCGTAGTAGAGGCCGCGCTGCTCCACGGGGTGGCGCTCGCCCGCACTGGGCACGACGACGACGGGCGGGCTATCGGGGGTACCGGGGTCGGGCATCCGCTTCTCCTCAGTCTTATCAGGCCGCTCAGTCTTATCAGGCCGCTCAGTCATATTAGGCCGCTCAGTCATATCAGGCCGCCCAGTCATATCAGGCCGCCCAGCCGATCCAGGCCGATCAGTTCGGTCAGGCCGCGAAGCCGAGCGTCCGGGCGATGACCATGAGCTGTACCTCGGTCGTACCCTCGCCCAGTTCGAGCACTTTAGAATCACGATAGTGCCGGGCGACCGGGTTTTCGTTCATGAAACCGTAACCGCCGAAGATTTGGGTGGCGTCACGGGCGTTGTCCATAGCCGCTTCGCTGCCGATCATCTTGGCGATCGACGCCTCCATCTTGAACGGGCGACCGCTGATCATGGTGAGCGCCGCGTCGTAATAGGCGAGGCGCGCGCTGTGCACACGCGCTTGCATCCGCGCGAGTTTGAACGCGATGTGCTGGTTGGATCCGATGGCGCGGCCAAACACGTTGCGGCTCTTGGCGTAGCGCACCGACTCCTCGAGGCAGCCCTGGGCCGCTCCGGTGCAGAGCGCAGCGAAGGCGATTCGACCCTCGTCGAGGGTTTGCACGAAGTTGGCGAAGCCGCGGCCACGCTCACCGAGCAGGTTCGCCTCGGGTACGCGCACATTGTCGAAAAGCAGCGGATGCGTGTCGGAGGTGTGCCAGCCGACCTTGTCGTAGGCGGGAAGCACGGTGAACCCGGGTGCCGGTGTCGGCACCAGGATGGCGGTGAGTTCTTTCTTGATCGAGCCGTCGCCGCGGGTCGATTGGCCGGTGGCCGCGGTCACCGTGACCAGTCGAGTGATGTCGCTGCCGGAGTTGGTGATGAACTGTTTACTGCCGTTGATCACCCATTCGCCGGCCACGAGTTCTGCCGTGGTCTTGGTGCCGGCGGCGTCGGAGCCGGCATCCGCTTCGGTGAGACCGAAGGCGGAGAGTGCCTTACCGCTCGCGAGCAGCGGAACCCACTCCTGCTTTTGTTCCTCGGTGCCTCGACGGTATACCGGCATGATGCCAAGTCCCACGCCGGCTTCGAGGGTGACAGCGATGCTCTGGTCGACGCGCCCGAGTTGTTCGACGGCGAGGCAGAGCGAGAAGTAGTCGCTGCCCTGGCCGCCGTATTCTTTCGGGAACGGCAGGCCGAACAATCCCATCTCGCCCATCTGGTCGATGATGCCGTAGGGCAGGCTGCGCTTGGTGTCGTACTCGTAGGCGGCGGGCGCGACAACCGTGTCGGCGAAGTCGCGAACCTGGTCGCTGAGGGCCTGCTGGGTGGGGCTGAGTTCGTAGCTCATTGTGGGTCTCCCTGGTCTGGGTGGGTACTGATGCCGGGTTCGGCAGCGGGTTTCGGGATTGCGGGGTCGGGGGTGCCGGGTTGGCGGGTGACGGGTTCGGGGGTGACGGTCGCGACGATCTGGTCGAGGCGCACGAGGTCGCCGGGAGTGACGGTGATGGTGACGGTGCCCGGCTGGTTTGCCACGAGTTTGTGCTCCATTTTCATGGCCTCGATGGTGGCGAGGGTCTGCCCGGCGACCACCCGGTCCCCGGTCGTGACCGGCACGGACACGACCGTGCCCGGCATCGGGGAGCGCACCTCGGGGGGCACCGTGCCCGCAACCCGATCGCGCCCGGCGAGCAGCTCGGCCAGTTGTTCGGCGCGGCTGGGCAGCCCGAGATCAAACACGACACCGTCGTGACCGAGGTGCAGGTGGCTGGTCGTGCGTGCCAGGTCGTACCGGCGCGTCACTCCCGCGAACTCGACTCGAACCCGGCCGACATCCACAGCCCGGATGCTACCGAGGGCCGGCGGGTGCTCGCCGACGGTGACGGATGCTGCGTCCGGTTCCCCAAGAACGCTCACGGTGACGACACCGCCACCCGCAGCCGCACCGCCCGCACCCGCACCACCCGCACCCGCACCAGCCACACCGAGCTGGTAGCGGGTTGGACGGTGCTCACCGAGTCGCCATCCGCTCGGCCGCTCCCAGATCGACGTCTTGGGCTCGGCGGCAACATGAAGCAGCAGGGCTGCGGCCGCGAGCACGTGGTCATCGGCCTGCCTGAAGGCCAGATGCGGCAGGGTGCGCTCGATCAGACCGGTATCGAGCTGGCCGGCACGCACGGCGGGTTCGTGCAGCAGCAGGCGAAGGTATTCCAGATTGGTATGTACGCCGAGCACGAGGGTGTCGGCGAGGGCACGGTCGAGGCGGGCGATGGCGGTGGCCCGGTCGGGACCCCAGGCCACGACCTTGGCGAGCATCGGGTCGTAGGCGCCGCCAATCTCCAAGCCCGGTAGGAGTGCACTGTCGACGCGAATTCCGTCGCCGACGGGCTCCCGCAGGGCCAGGACCGTGCCGGTCATCGGCAGAAAGTCGCGGTTTGGGTTTTCGGCGTAGACCCGCGCCTCGATCGCATGCCCACTGAGGCATATGTCGGTCTGTGCGAGGGTAAGTGGCTCCCCCGCGGCGATGCGCAGCTGCCAGTCGACCAGGTTGACGCCGGTCACGAGTTCGGTGACCGGGTGCTCGACCTGCAGACGGGTGTTCATCTCCATGAAGAAGAACTCGTCGGGGGCGTTGGCGGCGACCAGAAACTCGACCGTGCCGGCTCCGCGATAGTCGACGCTACGGGCGGCGGCGCAGGCGGCCTCGCCAATGCGTGCCCGGGTGGACGCGTCGAGCAGCGGTGACGGGGCTTCTTCGATGACCTTTTGGTGGCGGCGCTGCAGCGAACACTCCCGTTCGCCGAGGTGAATGACGGCACCATAATTGTCCGCGAGCACCTGCACCTCGATGTGGCGGGGCGTGGCGACGAGCCGCTCCAGAAAAAGGGTGTCGTCGCCGAACGCGCTCGCGGCGATGCGACGGGCGGTCACCAGGGCATCGGCGAGGAGCTCGGCGCCCTCGACGATCTGCATGCCCTTGCCACCGCCTCCTGCTGACGGTTTGATCAGCAGCGGATACCCCACCTCAGCCGCGGCCCCGATGAGCTCCTCGTCGCTGAGCCCGGGGCGAGCGATTCCGGGAATGATCGGCACCCCGAAGGCGGCGACGTGGTTCTTGGAGCGGATCTTGTCACCCATCACGGCCAGCGCGTTGACGCTCGGCCCGATGAACACGATGCCGGCGTCGGCGCAGGCCTGCGCGAAGGCCTGGTTTTCGCTGAGGAACCCGTAGCCCGGGTGAATGGCCTGGGCGCCGGTCTGCGCGGCGGCGGCGAGAAGAGCGTCGATGCTGAGATAACTCTGGGCCGGGGCGGCGGGGCCGATGCGCACCGCCGCATCCGCTAGCTGCACGTGCCTGGCCCCACGATCGGCGTCACTGTAGACGGCTATCGAGCGGATGCCCCGCTCGCGCAGGGTGCGCATGATGCGGCAGGCGATCTCGCCGCGATTGGCGACGAGCACGGTATCGAAGGCGGAGTTCTGGGGCATCAGCTCACATCCGAAACAGGCCGAAGGCGGGATCGGGCAGGGCGACGGCGGCGCATACTTCGAGGGCAAGACCGAGTACGGTGCGGGTGTCGGCCGGGTCGATAACGCCGTCGTCCCAGAGCCGAGCAGTCGAGTAGTACGGGCTGCCCTGCTGCTCGTACTGCTCAAGGATGGGTTTCTTGAACGTCGCCTCGGCCTCGTCCGACCACTTTTCCCCACGCGACTCGATCTGCTCGCGTTTAACGGTCGCGAGCACGGCGGACGCCTGCGGGCCACCCATCACCGAGATGCGGCTTCCCGGCCACATCCAGAGGAAGCGCGGCGAGTAGGCGCGGCCGCACATGGAATAGTTGCCGGCGCCGAAGGACCCGCCGATGACGACGGTGAGTTTGGGAACGCGGGTGGTGGCGACGGCGGTGACCATTTTGGCGCCGTGCTTGGCGATGCCGCCGGCCTCGGCGTCCGTTCCCACCATGAATCCGGAGATGTTCTGCAGAAAAATGAGGGGAATGCCTCGCTGGTCGCACAGTTCAATGAAGTGGGCGCCCTTCTGCGCCGATTCGGCGAACAGGATGCCGTTGTTCGCGACGATGCCCACAGGATGGCCGTGCAGGTGGGCGAATCCGGTGACGAGGGTGGTGCCGTATTCCTTCTTGAATTCGTGGAATTCGCTCGCGTCCACAAGCCGGACGATGACCTCACGCACGTCGTAGGGCTGCTGCACGTCGACGGGCACGGCGCCGTAGAGTTCGTCGGCGGGAGCGGTCGGCTCGCGCACCGGCAGCACCGGCCAGGCCGATGAGGCGGGCGGCGGCAGGGTTGCCACGATGTCGCGCACGATCTGCAGGGCGTGGTCGTCGTTCTCGGCGAGGTGGTCGGTGACGCCCGACACTCGGGAGTGCAGGTCGCCGCCGCCCAATTCCTCGGCCGAGACGATCTCGCCGATCGCGGCCTTGACGAGCGGCGGTCCGCCGAGAAAGATCGTGCCCTGGTTGCGCACAATCACGGTTTCGTCGCTCATCGCCGGAACGTAGGCGCCGCCAGCCGTGCACGAGCCCAGCACCGCGGCGATCTGAGGAATGCGGGCCGCGGACATCCGCGCCTGGTTGAAGAAGATGCGACCGAAGTGGTCGCGGTCGGGAAAGACCTCGTCTTGCCGCGGCAGGAAGGCGCCGCCGGAGTCAACCAGGTAGACGCACGGAAGGCGGTTCTCGAGGGCAATTTCTTGGGCACGCAGGTGCTTCTTGACCGTGAGCGGGTAGTAGGTGCCGCCCTTGACGGTGGCATCGTTGCAGATGACGAGCACGGGGCGGCCGTGAACGAGGCCGATTCCCGCGATGAGACCGGCGCCGGGACTGTCGTCGTGGTACAGCCCGGTGGCGGCGAGCGGGGCAATTTCGAGGAAGGGGCTGCCCTCATCGAGCAGCCGGTCGACGCGCTCCCGCGGCAGGAGCTTGCCGCGGGCGACGTGCCGCTGCCGGGAGGCCTCGGGGCCGCCGAGCGCAGCAGTGGCGAGGCGCGAGCGGAGATCGGCGACGAGGGCGCGCTGCTCGGTGTCGTTGGCGCGAAAGGTCGGGGCGCTGTGGTCGAGCTCACTCGTGAGTGCGTGCATCGCCGGCTGAGTCTCCTTCGACTTGACGCCAATCACAGTTAATGATTGGTAACTCAGATCAGGTTAGCTAGTATTAACTGAAATGTCCAGCGTTCAGAGAAGCACACCGCGCAGTCCAACAACTCCGCGCAGTCCAACAACTCCGCGCAGCCAGGCTAAGGCCGACCGGCGGAGCGCCCTGCTGCGCGCGGCGGCTACCCTGTTTGCCCGATCGGGCTTCAACGGTGTCTCGATCGAAGACCTCGGTGCGGCCGTCGGGGTGAGCGGACCGGCGGTGTACCGCCACTTCACCGGCAAGCAGGCCGTGCTCGCCGCCCTGCTCACTGACGTGAGCGAGGATCTCGTCGCCGGGGGCGGTTCGGTCGTCACGGCGACAACGGATGCCGCGGCCGCCCTGCGCGATCTCGTGCGTTTTCACGTGAACTTCGCCCTGTCGAACCCCGACGTGATCCGCGTGCAGGACCGTGACCTCGACAGCCTGGCCGAGTCGGACCGGCACCGCGTGCGAGTGCTGCAACGCGAGTACGTGGAACTCTGGGTACGGGTGTTGCAGCGAGTGCACCCCCCGGTCGACGAGGCGCAGCTGCGCATTCGCGCCCACGCGACCTTCGGGCTGTTGAACTCGACGCCGCACAGCGCGCGCGCCTCAGCGCAGCCCGCCGTGCGCGCCCTGCTCGAGGAGATGGCGCTCGCGGCCCTCGGCCTGACCGGGGACTAAGTTTCTTTGGCGAGCCGACCTTCACCGGTCCGTTCGAGCAGCTTAGAACGCGGCCGTACAGACGCAGAGCTCGTTGCCCTCGACGTCGGTGAGCACCCACCAGTCTGGAGCGTGTTCGTCGGTGAGCAGCACACCACCGGCCTCGAGCACGGCCGCGACCCGATCCTCGGCATCATCGCTGGGAACGTAGACGTCGAGGTGGATACGGTTGCGATCAGTGCGGGAGATTTCCATGTGCTGAAACCAGACCTTGGGGGCGAGGCCACGCGGGTCGACCAGCTCAACGCCGTCGTCGCCGGCAACCTCGATGTAGCCGAGGCCGACCCGCCAGAACGGGCGAACCGCGTCCGCGTCGGTGCAGTCGATGGCAATGTCGTAGCGGGTCGGCCGCGCGTCGCTCGCAGTGGCGCCGAGGGTGTCGGCGATCTGCTGCACCCGGGCCGCCAGATCAAGGTCGCGCGCGGTGACTCCCCCGACGTCGTGGGACGTCAGGGTGAGTGACACCGTGCCGTAGCCCAATCGCACGTCGGGGTGGTGATTCATGGCCTCGGCGACCTCGCCCACCCGGTTGACAAGTTCCAGAGCCGACGCGAAGTCTTTGGTGCGGAACGTGGCGTGCAGGCATCCGTCGAGGTGCACGAAAGCCGTCTCCGCCAGCTGCTTCGTCGTCGTGAAAGGGGCGAGGAGTGCGCCGTGAGCATTCATGACTCCACTCTGCTCCGCCCCCGCACCCCAGTCAACCGCTAGACCATGGTCAGAACCCGGGCGGGATTGGCGAGGACAGTTCCGATGTCGGCCAGAAAGCGTGAACCCTGCTCGCCGTCGACCAGGCGGTGGTCGAATGACAGGCTGAGCGTGAGCACCTTGCGCAAGGCGACCTGCCCACGATACTCCCACGGCTTGGAGCGGATGGCGCCCAGTGCGAGAATCGCCGCCTCCCCCGGGTTGATTATCGGCGTACCGGCGTCAATGCCGAACACCCCGATATTGGTGATGGTGATGGTGCCGCCGGACAGCGCCGCCGGGGTCGTCGTGCCGGCCCGGGCCGCAGCGGTGAGCTCGGCGAGCGCGTCGGCGATGCCGCGCAGGTCGAGGCGGTCGGCATCGACGATGTTCGGCACGAGCAGCCCGCGCGGCGTCGCCGCGGCGATGCCGAGGTTCACGTGGTGGAACTGCACGATTTCCCCGGCCGGCTCGTCCCACCGGGTGTTCACCGAGGGGGTGCGGCCCACGGCGAGACAGAGCGCCTTGGCCACCACGGCGAGGATGCCGATCCCGGCGTCGGCGAAGTGCCGGTCGGCGCGCAGAGCATCGAGCAGCTCGAGGGTTGGTGTGACGTCGACGGTGAGAAACTCGGTCACGTGCGGCGCCGTGAACGCGCTCTGCACCATGGCCGCAGCGGTGAGTTTGCGCAGGCTCTTGATCGGTGTGCGGGTCTCGCGCACCCCGACGTCGAGACTCGTGGCCGACGTGGCCCGGCCGCCCGTTGTCGTCGGGGGGGCCCCGTGCAGGGCGCGCGCCGGCACCGACTCGGTGCTGTGGGCACGCACGTCAGCGCGTGTGATCAGGCCGTCGCGACCGGTTCCGGTGACGGTGTTGAGGTCGATTCCGAGGTCACGGGCCAGGGCCCGTACCGGCGGCGTCGAGCGCGGCCGGTCCCCAGCGGATGCGGCGGCGGGCTGTTCGGTAGGGGTCGCGGCGGGCTGTTCGTCGGGCTGTTCTGCGGGCTGTTCGGCGGGCTGTTCGGCGGGCTGTTCGGCGGGCGTCGCGGCGGCCACAGGCTGGTCAGCCTCGGCTGACGGTGCGTGGTCGGCCGCGGGCTGATCTTCCGGCACCAGTGGACCGCTGCCCGGGCGAGCCCGACGCTGGGGGTGGCCGCCGCGCTCCACCGTCGGGCCGTAGCCGACCAGGTTGGCCTCGCGCTGCTCGGCCGGAGCGGAGTCCGAAGCCGACGCTGCGGCCGACGCTGCGGCATCCGTTGGTGGAGCGGAAGCGGGCTCGGCGGCGCCGCCGATGTCGAAGGAAACGATCGGTTCGCCGACGCGCACGACCACGCCGGCCGGCTGGTGCAGCACGCGCACCACTCCGGCGAACGGGCTCGGCAGCTCGACCACGGCCTTGGCCGTCTCGACGTCAGCGATGTGCTGGTTGAGCGTGACCTCGTCGCCCGGCGCCACGAGCCAGGCCACAATCTCACTCTCGGTGAGCCCCTCACCGAGGTCGGGCAGCTTGAATACCTTGATCATCGTCGCCCCATGACCCGGTCGACGCCGTCGAGAATGCGATCGAGGTCGGGCAGGTGGTGGCTTTCGAGCTTGGCCGGCGGGTACGGCACATCGAAGCCGGTCACCCGCACCGGCGCAGATTCCAGGTAGCTGAAACAGCGCTCGGTGACGGTCGCGATGATCTCGCCGCCGAGTCCGCCCGACTGGGCCGCCTCGTGGGTCACGACGAGACGCCCGGTCTTTCGAACGGATGCCTCCACCACCGCGTAGTCCACCGGTGACAGTGAGCGCAGGTCGATGACCTCGATCGAAACGCCCTCATCGGCGGCGGCGAGCGCCGCGTCCCGCGCGGTCGACACGAGCGCGCCATAGGTGAGAAGGGTGACATCCGTTCCGGGGCGCACGATGACGGCCTGCTCCATCGGAGCCCCCAGCTCGGGCACGACCTCGCCCTTGACGTGGTAGCGGCGCTTGGGCTCGAAGTAGAGCACCGGGTCGTCGCTCGCGATGGCCTGCCGAATGAGGCTGTAGGCATCCTGGGCGTTGGAGACGGCGATCACGCGCAGGCCGGAGGTGTGGGTGAAGTAGGCCTCGGGCGATTCGGAGTGGTGTTCGGCCGCTCCGATTCCGCCGCCGAACGGCACCCGAATGGTGATCGGCATGCGCACGGCACCCTGGGTGCGGTAGTGAAACTTGGCTACCTGGCTGACAATCTGGTCAAAGCCGGGAAATATGAAGCCGTCGAACTGGATCTCGCAGACCGGGCGGTAGCCGCGGTAGGCCAGGCCAACGGCGGTGCCGATGATCGCGGATTCGGCGAGCGGCGTGTCGATCACGCGGCGGGCGCCGAACTGGGCGAGCAGGTCGCTCGTCACGCGAAAGACACCGCCGAGGGCACCGATGTCCTCGCCGAGCAGCACGACCTTGGGGTCATCGAGCATGGCTTGGCGCAGACCCTCGTTGATGGCCTTGGCCACGGTGAGGGTCGTCGTTTCACTGAGCGGGCTGGGTTGCGGCGCGTTGAGGCCGGGCACCGTCGACACGATTGAGGGGGTCATCAGGGTCGTCATGGTCATCGTCCTTCTCCAGGCTGATCTGAACTTCCGAAGCTCGTGAGGTACCCGGCGTAGTCGGTGCGCTGGCGCTCGAGGGTGGCGTTGGGGGTGGCGTAGACGTGGTCGAATACGCTGAGCGGCTCGGGGTCGGGCATGCCGATGCAGCCCGCGCGCAGCTCGGCGGCCGCAGCATCGGCGAGGGCCTGGGTGGCCGCCTCGACCTCGGGGGTGATCTCACCGAGCTTCGTCAGCAGCCGGTGCAGGCGCACCAACGGGTCGCGCGTCTTCCACTCGGCGAGTTCGGCCGGGTCGCGGTAGCGGGTGGGGTCATCCGCTGTGGTGTGTGGCCCCATGCGGTAGGTGACCGCTTCGATGAAGGTGGGGCCATCGCCGGCTCTGGCGCGATCGAGGGCGATGCGGGTCGCCGCCAGCACCGCGATCACGTCGTTACCGTCAATGCGCAGGCTGGGAATGCCGAAGCCCGGCGCGCGATCGGCGATGTTGCGGTGCGCCTGCACCCCGACCGGCTCGGAGATGGCCCAGTGGTTGTTCTGGCAGAAGAAGATCACCGGGGCCTGGAAACTCGCCGCGAAGATCAAGGCCTCGTTGACGTCGCCCTCGCTCGTGGCGCCGTCACCGAAGTAGGTGATGGCGACGGAGTCGACCTCGTCGCGCTGGGCGCCGAGCGCCCAGCCGGTGGCGTGCAGGGTCTGCGCGCCGATGATGATCGCCGGGGTGGCCATATTGACCGTGTACGGGTCCCAGCCGGACTGGGCGTTGCCCCGCCAGACCCTGACGATATCGGTCAGTTGAACGCCGCGGCAGTAGGCGACCGCGTTCTCGCGGTAGCTCGGAAAGACGAAGTCGTCGTTGCGCAGGGCGCGAGCCGAGCCGACCTGGGCGGCCTCCTGGCCGAGCAGTGGCGGCCACAGGCCCAGTTCACCCTGGCGTTGCAGGGCGGTCGCCTCGGTGTCGATGCGGCGGACCACGACCATGTCGCGGTAGAGGGCCAGCAAAGCCGGCCCGTCGAGATCGGAGACCCACGGGTCGAAGTCGGGGCGGGAAATCCGCTCGCCGTCAAGCGAGAGAAGCTGCACCAGCGGGGGGGAAAAATCAATCATGGTTCGCTCCGAGCGTCATTGCTAAAGTTGTCGTGAGCCTATGTCGAGGCAACAGGGAGCACAACCGCTGTCAGAAATAGTGAGCAGAGTGCCCTATTCAGGCTCGCCAGACCGTGTTAATGTTTTGCACTATGTACAGCCTTGACAAGACCGACACGAAGCTCCTCCAAGCGCTCTCCGCCGACCCGCGCAGCACCTTTGTTGCGCTCGCCGATACCCTGGGCCTGTCACGCAACACCGTGCAGGCCCGCATGAAACGATTGGAAGATTCTGGCGCCTTTCTCGGCTTCGATCGCCGCATCAATCCGGCCGCCCTCGGCTACCCGTTGACCGCGTTCATCGAGGTACACGTGCAGCAGAAACGGCTCGCCCAGATCGTGCTCGACCTTGCGCTGATCCCCGAGATCGTGCAGGCGCACGGTATGAGCGGGCAGGCCGATCTGCTCGTGCGGGTGGTCTGCACCGACGCCGCCGATCTGTTTCGCATCGACGGCACAATTCTTGCCTGCAACGGTGTCGAGCGTACCGAGACCTCGCTCGCGATGGGCGAGGTCATCCCCTATCGGCTCACACCGCTGCTGGACCGACGCGGGTAGGCAGTGCTCGCCTCTCGATCTATTTGCTAAATTCTTCATATAGTTATATAAAGAAGTAATGAAGTTACTTGCGCTGGTAGTATTGCACTCAACCAGACGCACCGCAGAATCCGTCGCCTGCCCTTCACCCTTCGACTTCGCGCTCCCCACAGAAGGCACCAGCTTCGTGAACATGCATGCACACCGGGGACTCGTATGAGTTTCCTGCGATTGGCCACGCTTATTCGTCACGGCGCTCGCATCGCCGAACCGGCACCATCGGCCCCGCCGCTGTTTGAGGGTGCGCAGGTCTTCGGCGGCAGCGTGCAGGTGCGTTTCATCAATGCTGGCGGCTGTAATGACTGTGCGCTTGAAGTGTCCGCCGCGTTCGGCCCGGTTTACGACGTGGAACGCTACGGCGTGCGCCTTGTGCCTTCGCCGCGGCACGCCGACGTGCTGCTCATCGTCGGCAGCGTGACCCGCAACATGGCTGAGCCGCTGCGCCGCACCATCGAGGCCACCCCCACGCCCCGGTTTGTGATCGCGGTCGGTGACTGCGCCCTGCACGGTGGAGCCTTCCGCGACGGCTATGGCATCATGGGGCCCGTGTCGGACTTCGTGCACGTCGACATCGAGGTGCACGGCAGTCCGCCGGAGCCGGCCGACATCGTAGAGGCCCTGCGCAGGATGACCGGCCGATGACCGGCATCGGCGCAGGACTGCTCCTGCAACTGGGCCTCGGCGCGCTGGCCGTGGTGAGCGCCCTCGCGGGGGCACCGTCTCTGCGGTCGCGGGCGGGCGGCATCCTCTGCACCCTGATCGCGGTGACCGGTTTTCTGACCGGACTCGCCGCCCTGCTGGGCGCCACCGGCGGCCTGCTCATTCCGATCGCGCTTCCGATGGACCCGCTGCTGCTGGCCCCCGATCGTCTCGGCGGCCTGTTCATGCTCATCGTCTCCGGCGTCGGTATTCTCGTGTCGCTCTACGCCATGAGTTCCACCCGCGGCCCCGACGCGAGCCGTACCGCTTGGGCAGCCATGCCGGTGTTCCTCGTGGGGATGCAGCTCGTCCCAGCCGCGACAGACTCGGTCTCGTTCCTGCTCGCCTGGGAAATCATGACCCTCGGCTCGACCGTGCTGCTGCTCGCCGACCACGCGAGCCGCGCCACCGTCGCCTCCGCCGGCATCTGGTACTCGGCAATGTCGCAGCTGAGCTTCTTCTTCATTCTTGCCGGATTCGCCGTGCTCGCAGCCGCGTCGAATGGTACGAGCTTCACCAACCTGCAGGCGATTGAACCCGGCTCAGGGCCGGCGAACGTGGCCTTCGTGCTGTTCCTACTCGGCTTCGGCGGTAAGGCCGAACTCGTGCCGCTGCACGTCTGGGTGCCCCGGGTGTTGCCCGAAGCGCCCAGCCACGTCTCGGCCGCGATGAGTGGCGCCATGGTCAAGATCGGTGTCTACGGCGGTCTGCTGGTCTGCGTGCGCCTGCTGCCCGACGGCCCCGCCTGGTGGGCCATCGCGATCATGTTGGTCGGTGGCGCATCCGCTCTCTACGGCATTCTGCAGGCCTCCGTATCGAGCGATCTCAAGGTACTGCTCGCCTACTCGACGACCGAGAACATGGGCCTGGTCTTTCTCGGACTCGGCGCGAGCATGCTGCTGCGCGGGTACGACGCCACGGCGGCAGCGGATGCCGCGCTCGTCGCCGCCCTGCTCCTCGCCGTCAGCCACGCCGCGTTCAAATCGACGCTGTTTCTCGGCGCCGGTGCCATCATCCACGCCACCGGGGAACGCAACCTCGACCGGCTCGGCGGGCTCGGCGCACGCATGCCGGTGACCGCTTCGGCGTTCGGCATCGCGAGCCTCGGCGCCGCCGCCATCCCGATCACGAGCGGTTTCGTCGCCGAGTGGATGCTGCTGCAGTCACTCATTCACGGCGGTCGCCTTGACGGGGCGGTCGTCTCGGTCGCGGCATCCGTTGCCATGCCCCTCGCCGTTGCCGTGATCGCGCTCACCGCCGGCCTGGCCCTGCTTACCTTCGTCAAGGCCTACGGCATCGCCTTCCTCGCGCGTCCCCGCAGCGTTGAAGCCGCGGATGCCCGTGAGGTGCCGCCGCTCATGCAACTCGCCCTGGCCCTCGGCGCCCTCTCGGTGCTCGCCCTCGGGCTGCTCCCCGGGCCGATCGCCGCGCTCGTGGCGAACACGATCAGCTCGAACCCCACCGTCGCGGTGCAGTCGGTCGGCCTCGGCGGCGTGTCACTTCCGGGCATCGGGGCGGTCCTCGACCCGATCATACTCGTCGCACTGTCGGCCCTCGTCGCCATCCCGGTGATCGTGTCGATCATCGTGTCGGCTCGCCGGCATCCCCATCGCACCATTGACCTGCCATGGGGTGGCGGCGGCTCCCGAGCACGGCCGCGCATGCAGTACACCGCGACCTCCTACGCCGAGCCGCTCGTGCGGGTCTTCGACGACGTGCTCAAGCCGTCGCGCGACGTGCAGGTCACCCACGTGGCCGAGTCCCGCTATCTGGTGGAACACGTCCGGGTGGAACAGCGTGTCTCGGATGTCATCGAAACCCGGCTGTATCGGCCGGTGCTCAACCTGTTCCAACGCTACGGAATCGTCGTGCGCCACGTCGCCAACGGCAGCATCCACCGCTACCTGTCCTATTCTTTTGTTGCTCTCCTGATCGTGCTGATTGTGGTCTCGCTATGAACGCCCTCGGTACTCCCGCCACCGTCGCGCTGGCCCCACGCGAACTGAGCGCGGTGTCCCTGTGATGGCCGCCGTCAGCGCGATCATCATCGCTCTCGTTCAGGTTGTGCTGTTCGTCTTCCTCGCCCCGCTGCTCATCGGTGTGATCCGCCAGGTGCGGGCCACGATCGAAGGACGCGCCGGCGCCGGAATCTGGCAGCCCTGGCGTGACGTGCGCAAGCTGCTCGTGAAGAACCCGGTGCGCGCCGCCGACAGCAGCTGGATGCTGCGGGTCGGCCCGGTAGCCCTGATGGTCTCGAGCCTCCTGCTCTGCGTGCTGCTGCCGCTCGTGGGCACCATCCCGTTTCCATCCATTCCAAGCGATCTGTTTGTCATCGTCTCGGTCATGCTCATCGGCGTGGTCGCGCTCGCCCTGGTCGGGCTCGACGGCGGAACGGCATTCGGCGGCATGGGCTCGAGCCGGCACATGACCGTCGCCGCGCTCGTCGAACCGACACTGCTGCTCTCGGTCTACGCCCTGTCGATCCCGGCTGGAACCAGCACCATCTCTGCCATCGTCGAAACCCGGCTGTTCTCCCCCGAGGTCATCATCTCGCCGGTCAGCGTCCTCGCCCTCGTGGCACTGTCGATCGCGATCATGGCCGAAACCGGCCGCCTGCCGGTGGACAATCCGGGCACCCATCTTGAACTGACCATGTTGCACGAGGCAATGACCCTCGAAGCGAGCGGACGCGACCTGGTCTGGCTCGAAGTCGGCTCCTGGCTGAAGCTCGCCGCCCTGCTCGGACTGGTCAGCAACCTGATCGCGCCGTGGGGCGTCGTCACCGATTTCAGCGCCCTCGGCCTGCTGATCGGCGTCGTCAGCATCGCCGTGAAGGTGCTCGTACTCGGCGTGCTGCTCAGCGTCGGCGAGATCTTTCTGGCCAAGGTGCGCCTGTTCCAGGTGCCCGAGCTACTCGCGGGCTCCTTTGCCCTCGCCTTCCTGGCCGTCACCGCCTCCTATCTGGTCGCCTGAGGAGCATCCGTCGTGTTCGAAACGTTCTATCCGCAACTGATCGGCCTCTGCACCGGCGCCCTGCTCCTTACGAGCGCACTCATGGTCTGGCGTCACTCCCTGCTCGCCTCGATCCGGTTGCTCGCCCTGCAGGGCGTCGCCCTCGCCGCGCTCGTCGCGGTGATCGGCATCGCCGAGGGCGAATCCGAACTCGTGCTCGTGTCGCTGCTGATTCTCTCGGTCAAGGGCATCGGCCTTCCCTGGGTACTCGCACACCAGTCCAAAGCGTCGATCAAGCAGATTCAGGAGTCCCCCAGGCTCAACCCGACCGCCGCGCTACTCGCCGTCACCCTGCTGACCATCCTCAGCTACGTCGTGGTCAGCCGAGTCTTCGGCCTCGGCGACACCACGACCGGCCACGCCGCACCGATCGGCCTCGCCATGGTGCTCATCGGCTTTCTGCTGCTGATCAGCCGACGCCGCGCCCGCTCGCAGCTCATCGGCTTTCTGCTGCTCGATAACGGCATTGCCACGATCGCGTTTTTGACCAGCGGCGGCGTGCCGATTCTGCTCGAGTTCGCGGTCTCCCTCGACGTGCTGCTGGTCGTTCTCATCCTGCACGTGTTCGCCGGCCGCATGCGCACCAAGTTCGGCGGCACCGCCGTCGATCAGCTCAGAGAGTTGCACGATTAATGTCTGTTGTTCTGTGGATTCCCTTGGTCGGCCCCCTCTTCTTCGCCGGTCTCAGCCTGCTGCTGCGTACCTCGGAGCTTCGCCGTTTCGTCGGTGTTGCCGCCTCGAGCGCGGTGCTCGTCTCGGGACTGTTCCTGGTCAGCGCGGTACTGAACGGCACCGTGCCCGCCAGTGGCGGCGGCATGCTGCGCGCCGACGCCCTCTCGGCCTACATGCTCAGCGTCGTCGGAGCGGTCGGGCTCATCTCGACCTGGGGCGGCCTCAGCAGCGCCGCATCGAGCCGCACCAAGGACGCAGCCGGCTACGAGGCGCTCATCGCCCTGTTCCTCGCCGCGATGTCGCTCGCCGTACTCGCTGACAGCATCGGCCTGATGTGGGCCGCCGTCGAAGCCACAACCATCGCCACCGCGTTCCTGGTCGGCCACCACCGCACCCGCCGGTCCCTCGAAGCTGCCTGGAAATACGTCATCCTCGGCTCGGTCGGTGTGGCTATCGCACTGCTCGGCATCGTGCTGATCTACGCCGCCTCGGTCGGTACCGACACCCCAACCCTGTCCTGGTTGCTGCTGAGCCAGTCCGACCTCGGCCTCGACCCGGCGCTCATTACGGCCGGCGGCGCCCTCGCCGTGCTCGGTTTCGCCACCAAATCGGGCCTCGCCCCGATGCACAGCTGGCTACCGGATGCCCACAGCCAGGCCCCGGCCCCGGTCTCCGGCCTGATGTCCGGCGTGTTGCTGTCGGTCGCGCTCTACGCCATCCTGCGCATCCAGTCGATCACCAACCTCGTGATCGGCCCGGAGTTTCTGCGCACCATGCTCAGCATCGGCGGCCTGCTGTCGCTGCTCGTGGCAGCCTCCCTGCTCATTCGGCAACGCGACTACAAGCGGATGCTCGCTTACTCCAGCATCGAACACATGGGCCTCATGGCGATCGGTGTGGCCATCGGCCCGGCCGCCCTCCCGTCGGTGCTGCTGTACATTCTCGGCCACGGCCTGATCAAGGCGACCCTGTTCGTGATCTCCGGGCGAATCCTCAAGGTCGAGGGCACCCCGGTGATCTCCGATGTGCGCGCCCTGCTGGTCCGGCGACCTGGCCTCGCCGTGCCCTGGCTCATCGCCATGGCCGCCATCGTCGGCTTTCCCCCGTTCAGCATCTTCTTTTCCGAGGTCGGCATCATCATGGCCGGCTGGTCGGTGGGCCTCGGCGTCGTCGTCGGAGCAGCTCTCGTGCTGCTGCTCGTGATCTTCGCCGCGTTCACCCGTCTGACCGTGCAGATGACCATCGGCGCTCCCCCGCACGACGTTGCGTTCACGCCCGACTATTCGGCCCACGGCCCGCGCCTGCCGATCATCCTGGCCCTGGCAACGACGGCCGCGGTGGCCTTCGTCGCCGAACCGGTCGGCGCCCTTCTCCTGCAGGCCACAGCCGTTCTCGGAGGTTCCAACTAATGCGTGACGAGCGAACACCAGAAGACCTGACCGCCGCCAACCCGGCCGCCAGTCATCCCATCCCTGGCGGCCGGGCGGCTGGCGGAGCCGAACTGCGCCACCTCGACCGGGCACAGCTACCGGCCGCCGCTGGCGCGTTGCTCGACTCCGGCAGTCGCCTGGCCCTGGTCGCCTGTCACGAAGACGACGATGATTTTCGCATCGTGTACTCCTTTGTCGGCGCGACCCCGTCGCTACGCGCCGAGCTGTCGGTCAGCGTTCCGCGGGACGACGCGTGGATACCCAGCCTCGCCGAGATCTCCCTATCGGCCGGAAACTTCGAGCGCGGAATACGCGACCTGTATGGCGTTGTTCCTCTCAACCACCCGCAGCCGCACCGCCTGGTGCGGCATGGCCACTGGCCGCGCGGCTGGTACCCGATGCTGCGCGCCAACACCGTCGTGCCCGAGTTCGAGCCCGACGTCGAGTCATTCCCGTTCGTGCCGGTGGAGGGCCCCGGCGTCTACGAGATCGCCGTCGGTCCCATCCACGCCGGCATCATCGAACCCGGACACTTTCGATTCTCGGTCGTCGGTGAAACCATCGTGCGCATGGAAGCCCGTCAGTGGTACCTGCATCGCGGTGTCGAGAAGGTGTTCGAGGGCAAGTCCGCGGCCGAAGGGGTGTTCCTGGCCGAGCAGATCAGCGGCGACACCGCCGTGGGCCACTCCCTCGCCTTCGTCATGGCCGTCGAGCAGGCCGCCGGTATCGAGGTCTCCGAGCCCGACCGGCTGCTGCGTGCCCTGCTGCTGGAACTGGAACGCCTCTACAACCACGTGACCGACCTCGGCTCCCTCGCCAACGACGTGGGCTTCGGCATCATCGACGCCCACGCCCAAGGGTTGCGCGAACAGCTTCTGCGCATCAACAAAACGGTCACCGGACACCGCCTGCTCCGCGGCGCCCTCAGCGTCGGCGGCACCCGGGTGAACGCGCTCCCCGATGCGGCCGACCTGTCCCGCATCGCCGCGGCCATGGCCGAACTGGCTGGTATCACTCTCGGCCACGCCATCGTGCGCGGTCGTTTCAGCGGCACGGCCCGGCTCTCCACCGCGCGCGCGACCACGATCGGAACGCTCGGGTACGTCGCCCGGGCGTCCGGCATCGATACGGATGCCCGCAACGAGCATCCGTTCGTCAACCTCGGCGAAGCCTTCCACGTCGTGATCGAGGACGGTGGCGATGTGCTCGCTCGGTACACCGTGCGCGCCCGCGAGGTCGAGGTGTCGACGGCGGTCGCCCTCGACCTGCTGCGTCGGCTGCAGGGCCACACCGGAACCGCGTTCAGCGTGAACCCGACCACAGCCGGCACCGGGCTCGCCCTGGTCGAAGCGTGGCGCGGAACGGCGACCCACCGGGTCGAGCTCGCCGCGGACGGCACGCTCGCACGGGTGAAGGTCGTCGACCCGTCCTTCCTGAACTGGCCCGCCGTGCCGGACGCCCTGTCGGAGACGATCGTTCCGGACTTTCCGCTCGCCAACAAGAGCTTCAACCTGTCCTACGCGGGAAACGACCTGTAGACCGGGTTGCGCCCGGGCGGAACTACTCCTGCTCGAGGTGGCGGAGCAGGGCGTGTGAGTCGGTGAGGTTGGCCATGACCATGCGTTTGGCGGCGACGAGCAGCTCGGCCGCATCGGTGCCCCGCACCGCGTAGAAGATCGTGTTGCCGTCGCGCCGGGTGGTGACGACGCCGGCCCGGCGAAGCACGCCGAGCTGTTGGGACAGATTCGACAGTTCGCAACCGATGGCCTCGGCCAGGCTACCCACCGATCGTTCACCGGCTACGAGCTGTTCCAATACCTGCACGCGCAATGGATGCCCGAGCGACTTGAACAAGTCAGACTTGAGTTGGGCGGCGGGCAGACCAGAACTTAGCACAGCTTTATTATATAGCTAGTTTCTAATTCTTTCAATTAGTTAGCCGCTGCGTGGATCAGCGGGGTCGACCGGGCAGATGCTGCGCGGCACGTCGCGGACGCAGCATCTGTCGGTGGTTATCTGGCCGCGGTCAACTAGCGGCGAAGCAACCCGTCGTGGAGTAGGGCGCGATAGTAGCCGAGTGCATTACCCAGGGCGTTCGGGTGAAAGTTGGCCGGTGCTGCCGGGTTGCTCGGGTCGAAACTGATGAACGGAATCCTGGAGCCGATGCCGTGGCCGGCGAACTCCTGGGTCGGGTCGACATAGCGGATTCGGTTCCCGCCCAGGGCTGCAGGAACCAGATCCTCCGACGCCGCAATGACGCTATTGAGACCAACCGTGCCAGCGTTTACGAGGTCTCCGACCGGCGGAACCGCCGGTTCGAACAGCAGTGGATAGCCCAGAACGGCGATCCTGGCCCGGGGAAACTTCGCGGCGATGGCGACATAGAGCGTGGGCAGCGTGGTCGCCAGCGCGAGGGTCTTCTGTTGACTGAGAGCGATGGTGGCCAGGCACGTACTATTCGGATTCACTGGATAGTCCGCGCAGGCGGCCAGGACCTGATTGGAACCGGCATCGATGCCGCCGACGGTCAGTGTCACCAACCCGGGGGAACTCGTGATGGCATCCAGTTGTTGATATACGCTCTCCACGGTCGCGCCCGAGCACGCCCGGTTGGTGGGGAGTCGGAACGGACTGAGCACAGAAACAATGGTCGGGTAGCTCGAGGACCTGCTGCGCAGGCATACCCCCGAACTGAGATCATACGGGGGGGCACCCTGCCCGGCCGTGAACGAGTCTCCGATAGCCACGTAGTCGAGGGCTGGCGAAGCACCGGACCGCACAGAGGATGCTGCGGCCAGGCCTGATTGTGCGATGGTGGCGTTGGCCATCGCTGGCGTTGCCGCGGCGGGCATGGCAGACACGCCCGCGACGAGGCCGAGAACGAGCACGGACAGTGCAGCTGTGCGCGTGAGCAACCGCGCTTTGTTCTGAGGATTCATCATGTGGGCACCGTACCGCGCCACACTACGGCCGAGCAATAGGGCCGCATGACCAGTTGTTGGCCCAACACAGCGAAAAGGCCCGAACCGCCGAAGCGGCCCGGGCCTTCCGTCTACCCGACCGACCTGGCGAGAGGTGATCGGGAGATCTTCGGGGCTGGTTGGCCCCCTGTATTAAACCTCGGTCGAAGCGTCTGCACTGTCGGAGGCCGCAGCGCGACCTTCGGTGTCAGCGGCCTCGTCGAGAACCGGGGCGAGCGACAGCTTGCCACGGTCGTCGATCTTCGTGATTTCCACGAGCACCTTCTGGCCGACGCCGAGCACGTCTTCGACGTTCTCGACCCGCTTGCCACCAGCAAGTTTACGCACCTCGGAGATGTGCAGCAGACCATCCTTGCCCGGGAGCAGGGAGACGAAGGCGCCGAACGCGGCGATCTTCACGACGGTTCCGAGGAACTGCTCGCCGACCTCAGGGTTGGTGGGGTTGGCGATGGCGTTGACCTGGGCGCGAGCGGCCTCGGCCGACGGTCCATCGACGGCGCCGATGTACACGGTGCCGTCTTCCTCGATCGAGATGTCGGCACCGGTGGTGTCCTGGATCGAGTTGATCGTCTTGCCCTTCGGGCCGATCAGCTCGCCAATCTTGTCGACCGGAATCTGCACGCTGATGACGCGGGGCGCGGTGGGCGCCATTTCGTCGGGGGCGTCGATCGCGGCGTTCAGCACGGACAGGATCGTGGTGCGGGCATCCTTGGCCTGTGTCAGCGCGCCGGCCAGGACCGAGGCGGGGATGCCGTCGAGCTTGGTGTCGAGCTGGATCGCTGTGATGAATTCGCTCGTACCGGCAACCTTGAAGTCCATGTCGCCGAGGGCATCTTCGGCGCCAAGGATGTCGGTCAGGGCCGCGTAACGAGTCCGGCCGTCAACGGTGTCGCTGATGAGGCCCATGGCGATACCCGCCACCGGGGCGCGCAGCGGCACTCCGGCGTTCAGCAGCGACAGGGTCGAGGCGCAGACGGAACCCATCGAGGTGGATCCGTTGGAGCTGAGCGCTTCGGAGACCTGACGGATGGCGTACGGAAATTCCTCTCGCGAGGGCAGCACGGGAACCAGGGCACGCTCAGCGAGGGCTCCGTGCCCGATCTCACGGCGCTTCGGGGTACCGACGCGTCCGGTTTCACCGGTCGAGTAGGGCGGGAAGTTGTAGTTGTGCATGTAGCGCTTCTTGGTGACCGGGCTCAGGGAGTCGATTGACTGCTCAAGCTTGAGCATGTTCAGGGTGGTGACGCCCAGGATCTGGGTTTCGCCGCGCTGGAAGATGGCTGAGCCGTGCACGCGCGGGATGACCGCAACCTCGGCGTCGAGCGGACGGATGTCTGCCAGCCCGCGACCGTCAATACGGATACCCTCGTCGAGCACGCGTGAACGCACGACGAGCTTAGTGACCGACTTGTAGGCCGCGTTGACCTGGTTATTGGCGCTCGAGTCGAGCTCGCCGGCGTCGACCTTGGCCGCGACGGCGGTCTTCACGGATGCCTTGAGAGCGTCGTCAGCGTTCTGACGTTCGACCTTATCGGCGATCATGTAGACCGCCTTCAGCTGGTCGTAGGACAGCGCCGCGACGGCGTCGTAGGTGGCGCTCTGGTACGGCGGGAACAGGGCGAAGTCGGCGGTCGGCTTCGCGGCCGCGTCGGCTACCTGCTGCTGCGCGAACACGAGCTGCTTGATGAACGGCTTGGAGGCCTCGATGCCCTGGGCAACGACCTCTTCGTTTGGCGCGATGGCGCCACCCTTGATCAGGTTCCAGGCGGCGTCGGTCGCTTCGGCCTCGATCATCATGATCGCGACGTCCTGTGCCCCGGCAGCATCCGTGACGACGCGGCCGGCGACGACCATGCTGAACACGGCGTCAACGATCTGCGAGTGCTTCGGGAAGGCAACCCACTGCCCGCCACCGTTCTCGTTGGGAATGAGGGCGACGCGAACGCCACCGATCGGTCCGGAGAACGGCAGTCCGGCGAGCTGGGTCGACATGGAGGCCGCGTTGATCGCGAGCACGTCGTAGAGTTCGTCGGGCTCGATGGCCAGAACGGTGATGACAACCTGGATCTCGTTGCGGAGACCGTCAACGAACGACGGGCGCAGCGGCCGGTCGATCAGACGGCAGGTGAGGATTGCGTCGGTCGAGGGACGACCTTCGCGACGAAAGAAGCTGCCCGGGATGCGTCCGGCAGCGTACATACGCTCTTCGACATCGATGGTGAGCGGGAAGAAGTCGAAGTTGTCCTTCGGCTGCTTGCTGACGCTCGTGGCGGAGAGCAGCATCGTCTCTTCGTCAATGTACGCGGCAGCTGAACCCTGCGCCTGCTGGGCGAGACGCCCGGTTTCAAAACGGATGGTGCGCGTGCCGTACTTGCCGTTATCGATAACGGTTTCGGCGAACGTGATCTCTGGACCCTCCATGTGGGGGTTTTCTCCTTTAAGTATGCTTCTCGCCATTCTGGCGACGAAGGCTCGCGTGCCCATGTGGCGCACGAGTGGGACGAGGAGCCCGAACAGGCAGGACTAAGCCGCATGTCAACGCTTACGCTTTGCTGGCCACCAGTAGAAATTCACCAGGAGCTACGCGTCTGGGAAACCACCACCGAGGACCAGCTTCCTGCCAGCCTGCTCCGGTTGCTCGGCCACTTCCGAAGAAGGGCCGGTGTCAGCTTATCAGACAGCCGGTTTTTGCCGGTCCTGAGCCGCTGTGCGCGTGTGAGTCCGTGGTGCAGCCGGCGCGGGACGGATGCCTGGCTCCAGCTCGGAGCGATTGTCGTAGGCGATACCCATGTGGACGATCGATTTCGCGGCAGGCGCTGTGTTGTAGGTCCGCGGTAGATTCGGCTCTATCCGGGGTTTCCCATTGGGTCGCCGTTGGGCAAGCGATGAGTTCACCGACAGCAAGAGCTAGTCGATGGGCCTGGATTCAACGGACCTGGGGTCGAAGGCTGCCTCCGCAGCCGCCGCTGTGGCAGCGCGCTGCTTGATGCCGAGCACCGAGTGGCGTCGACCGTAGGAAAAGTACACGACGAACCCGATCGCGAGCCAGACCAGGAACCGTACCCAGGTCAACGTGGTCAGGTTGAGCATGAGCCACGTGCAGAGCACCGCCGAGAGAATCGGCAACACGGGAGAGAACGGCACCTTGAACGCGCGCGGCAGGTCGGGGCGATTCTTGCGCAGCACGACAACGGCGATGCTCACGAGCACAAAGGCCGAGAGGGTTCCGATGTTGATCATCTCTTCGAGTACGCCGACGTCGGTCAATCCGGCGATGAGGGCGACGGCGGTGCCCGCGATGATCTGGATGCGGGCCGGCGTGCGGCGCTTCTCACTCGTCACGCTCAGCCAGCGTGGGAGCAGACCATCACGGCTCATGGCGAACAGCACCCGCGAGAGCCCGAGCAGCAGCACCATAATGACGGTCGTGAGACCGACGAGGATACCCACGGAAATGATCTGGGCCGCCCAGCCCGCACCGACGGCCACGAAAGCCGTCGCGAGCGAGGCATTGGGATCGTCGGCGAGCACCGTGTACGGGACCATGCCGGTGAGCACCAGGCTCACGCCGAGGTAGAGCACGGTGACGATGGCGAGCCCCGCGAAGATACCGCGCGGCAGGGTCTTCTGCGGGTTCTTGACCTCTTCAGCGCTCGTGGCCACGACGTCGAACCCGATGAACGCGAAAAACACGAGCGAGGCGCCGGCGAGCAGTCCGAACAGGCCGTACTGGGCGGGCGCCGCGCCGGTCATGAACGAGAACAGTGACTGCATCCACACGTCGCCCTCGCCCGGCTTGGACGGCACGGACTCCGGGATGAACGGGGTGTAGTTCTTCGGGTTGATGAAGAACGCGCCGACGATGATGACGAAGACGACGATGGCGACCTTGATGATCGTGAAGACGCTCGCGACCCGGGCGGAGAGCTGGGTGCCGAGCACGAGCAGCGCGGTGAAGATCGCGACGATGACGAAGGCACCCCAGCTCACGTCCAGGCCGAGCACATTGATCGTGGACGGAACGTTCCAGCCGGCCAGGTCGAACACGGTGCTGAGGTAGATGCCCCAGTACTTGGCGATCACGGCGGCCGCGGTGAGCATCTCGAGAATGAGGTCCCAGCCGATGATCCAGGCGAGCAGTTCGCCGAGGGTGGCGTAGGTGAAGGTGTAGGCGGAACCCGCGACGGGAACGGCCGAGGCGAACTCGGCGTAACACATGATCGCGAGCGCACAGGTAAACGCGGCCAGGAGAAAGGCGAGGGTGACCGACGGTCCGGCGTAGCTGCCGGCGGCCTTGGCACCGACCGAGAAGATTCCCGCGCCCACGGCAACGGCGACGCCCATGATCATGAGGTCCCAGGTGCCGAGGGTGCGTTTGAGGCTGTGGCCCTTCTCCAGCGAGTCTGCTATCGAATCTTCAATACTCTTGGTGCGCCAGAGACTCATGCGTAGTGGTATCCGTTCGTTTTTGCCAACTCCCCATGCTAGCAACCCCGTTCTCCCCCCGTTCAGTTGTAGCCGGCCCGTGCGGGGCTGATTCGAGAGAAAGGGCCGGGCGTGGGCAGAGCGCCGACAGACCCGAATGAGCACCGTTTCGGTCTACGTTGGGGAACGCAGAACGGGCCGCCACCCCGAGGTGACGGCCCGTTCTGAAGAAGTTCGCGGTATCAACGCTGCATTCGCTACGAAAAATTAGCGACGCAGGCCGAGGCTGCCGATCAGTGTGCGGTACCGAGTAATGTCGATGTCCGACAGGTAACCGAGCAGACGGCGACGCTGACCAACCATAAGAAGCAGGCCACGACGTGAGTGGTGGTCGTGCTTGTGCTCTTTCAGGTGCTCGGTGAGGTCGAGAATGCGCTGCGTGAGCATTGCAATCTGAACTTCCGGGGACCCGGTGTCGCCTGGGTGGGTAGCGTACTTTTCGATGATCGCCTTCTTAGCATCTGGTTCGAGTGCCATAAAGTAGATCCCCTTTCTCTCACTGCGCGGTGCCCCTGGCTGAATGCCTGAGCTCTCTTTATCCGCGGCCGTTGAACGGCAACCTAAACACTTTAGCAGAACGGGCGACCGGCGCGGTCCCACGGTGCATATTTGGCGGCATCCCTTCCGGTCCGTCCCCTACCTGTGTGCCGCTACAGCGTGGGAAATAATCGAGGAGGTGCACTCATGGGTACGTTGCTCTCCGGCAATCCGGGCACCGTGATCATCTTCGACGATCGACGCGCTCATGCCCTCGGCCAATAGCGCCGGCGGCCTGGTCTTCATCGCCGCACCAGAGCCGTCGAAACCTCGCCGCTGGGCCGAGCACTCAGGTGCTCCGCGCAGCATCCCGGTGTGATGGCGCAGTGGCCTCCAGCTGCGTCAGATCGAACGCGATGGTAATGAAGATGAAACCGTTGGAGACTCCTCATGCCGAAATTTCGCTGAGCACGTCCTCGAGAGCGTGTAGAAAATGGTCGGCGCTGGCGATGGTGAGGCAGAGCGGCGGCTTGATCTTGAGCACGTTTTTGAAATCGCCGGTGGGCTGTGCGATGCAGCCGCGCAGCAGCAGCTCGGTGCAGATCAGGGCGGCGGCGGCGGTGGCCGGCGTGAAATCGGCCCGATCGCTGACCAGTTCAACGCCGAGATAGAGACCCAGGCCGTAGACCGCACCGATCAGGTCGAATCGTTCGCCGAGCTGTTCGAGTCCGTGCTTCAGGTGACGACCGACGACCTCCGCGTTCTGTTGCAGGCCTTCGTCACGCATGATGTCGAGCACGGTGAGGCCGATACGGCAGCTGAGCGGGCTGCCGCCGGCGGAGGAGAAGAACGGTCCGTCGTCGGCGAATCGTTCGGCGATGTCGCGGCGAGTGATGACCGCTCCAAGCGGATGACCGTTGCCCATCGCCTTGGCGATGGTGATTATGTCGGGGACCACGTTTTGCTGCTCGGCACCCCAGAAGTATTCGCCGAGGCGCGCGTAGCTCACCTGGACCTCGTCGGCGATGCAGAGTCCACCGCGGGCGCGCACCCTGTCGTACACGCCGGTCAGGTAGCCATCGGGCAGCAGCACGCCGCCGGCATTGCCGAACACCGGCTCAGCGATGAATGCGGCGACCGTGCGCCCGTCGTCAGCCACGGCCTGCAGGTCACCGTCGAGATCGTCGAGGTAGTGCGGCGCCGAGTGCATGCCCCGATACTTGCCGCGCACGGCGTTGGGCGCCTCGACCAGGTGCACCCAGTCCGGCCTCGTATCGAGCGCCCGGGGGTTGTCGGCAACCGAGGAGGAGACGGCCTCGGCTGCCATCGACCAGCCGTGGTAGGCCTCCCGCACCGACAAGACGGTGTCATGGCCGGTGTAGGTGAGGGCCAGGCGCAGGGCCAAGTCGACGGCTTCGGTACCGCTGTTGACGAGGAAGACGGTGTCCAGCGGGTCGGGCGCGAGCTCGGCGAGGCGTTCGGTGAACCGCACGAGCTCTTCGTAATGAAAACGGGAGTTGGTGTTGAGCAGCGACCACTGGCTGCGTGCGGCCTCGGCAATGCGCGGGTGTCCGTGTCCAACGGTCGTGACATTGTTGACCATGTCGACGTAGCTTTGCCCGTGGGTGTCGATGAGGTGCTGTTTCCAGCCGCGCTCGATCTGCGGCGGGTCCGCATAATAGTGTTCCTGAACGCGCGCGAACGACGCATCGCGGCGCTGCAACAGGGCCGCCGGGTCGTCGAGCGACCGGAAGGTTTCCAGCCCGAGCAGCGCGGAGGGGTCGGGGCACACCCGCTGCCACAGTGCAGCGTTCGACGGTGCGACGAAAAACGGGGGACGGATGCCGCGGAGCCGGCTGGCCTGCACGGTCACGCGAGCGATGACGCTGCTGTGCCGTGCGCCGCCGGAGCCGGCGTCGACCGTGCCAACAACGGCGCCAAAAACGGTTCCCGCCCCAATCGCCTGACCGTCCAGGGCCCTCGCGTCGACGCCGGTCAGCCACAGGTCATGGTCGGCACCTTCAAGTCGCACCGCGTCGGCATCAACCACAACGACGGTCCCGTCGATCGGCGCCATGACCGGGCTTTCGGCGGGCAGGTACACCTCGACGCCGAGGGCCAGGGTGACCGACTCCTTGGCTGTGTCACGGCGGGTCTGCGATAGCCGGTACTCGCCGTAGCGGGTGACGGCGTGGCCGAGGCGGGCTGCGGCATCCGCTGCCACCCGCTGGTCTATGCCCGGTTCGAGCCAGCTGCCGGCGTCGAACACGGCGCTCGTGACCGACAGGTCGATGATGGCTGCGCGGTCCAGTGGACCGGCCAGGGGGTGTTCGGTTGCCCCGATCGGCGCATCCGCGCCGGTCACGGCGAAGCGGATGAGGGCTTCAAGCTCGGCGCCGTCCTGGCCGGCCGCCGTGTCGAAGGCGAGCCACTCGCGGGCGCGGTTCGCGTCGGCGTAGTCGTTGTCACCGTCGAGGTGCACCTGATGTTCACCGCTCACAACGAGCACCGCCGTACGAAGCACGATAAGGGGCCAGAGCGCCTCAAGTTCGGCGTCGGAGAGCGGCACCAGCCCGGTGAAGGCGACGATCGGGTCGAGGATGGCGAGCGGATGCTTGGGGCTCCGGTACAGCACGCAGGCGCACGTCGCGGCGAGTTCGGCGACGAGCCAGCCCTGCGCCAGATCACCGAAGTCGATTACGCCGGTGATCGTGTCGCCGCTGATCGTGACGGCAGCGTCATCGCGGCTCACAACGTTGTCGTCGGTCAGGTCACCGTGAATGGTCTGCACGCGCAGGTCGACCGCGACCCGGGCGAGCTGCTGCCGGGCCCGGTCAGTGACGGTGCGCAGCCGCTCGCGATGGTCGCCGTCGTCGACAAACCGCAGGAGCGCGTCGACGACCTCACCGCCGCGCCGCAGATCCCACTGCAGAAACCGGTCGGTTCCCGGGTGCTCGAAGTCGGCGAGTCCCCGAACGATGCGACCGGCCACGTCACCGAGCGCACGCATCTGCCCGGTCGACAGGCGCCGCGAGTCGGTCAGCGGATGCCCGTCGACGTAGGTCAGCAAACGCAGGTCAAGGTTTTGCCCGTCGATGCTGACGCGCTGAATCTCGTCTGCGTCGGTCCCGGCAACGGCCGAGGGCAGGTCGAGGCCCAGGCCGCCGAGGTGCGCCAGGGCGGCGTTTTGAGCCTCGAGCTCGACGGTGGTGATGGCCGGGTTGGAGACCTTGAGAACGACGGTGGCGGCATCCGTTTCGATGCGAAAATTGCGGTCCTGGTGGCTGCCGAGCTCGGTGACGGTGCCCGTGACGCCGAACCGGTCCCGGGCGAGCTGGGTCGCCTGCTCGAGAGTCAGGCGCGGGCGGGGCAGGTGAAAAAGGCTCTGCGTCAAGTTGTTCTCCAGTCACGCGGGTGGCAGCGGTGGCACGGGCAGGGGAAAGCGGATGCGCCGGTTCAGCGCTTGCGCATGCGACGCTTGGGCGGGATGGCACGGGGGCGCGGGGTTTCCGGTGTGTTCCACGCCTTGGCGATTGCCCACGCGACGGCCGCGATCGGCACCGAGAGCACGGCGCCGACGATGCCGCCGAGGATGGTTCCGGCGGTCAACCCGACCAGAATGACGAGCGGGTGCAGCTTGAGCGATTGCGCCATGACGACCGGCTGCAGAAAATTGCCCTCGAGCTGGTTGACGGCAATCACGATGATGATGACGATGAGCGCGACGCCCGGCCCACTCGCGACGAGGGCGACCAGCGCCGCGAGCACACCGGCTGCGGTCGCGCCAATCAGCGGAATGAACGCACCGAGGAACACGATGACCGCCAGCGGCAAGGCGAGCGGCACCTGCAAGACGGCCAGTCCGATGCCGATCGCGGTGGCATCGACGGCAGCAACGATCGCCGTGCCGCGCACGTAGCCGCCGAGCACCCGCAGCGAGGTGTGGCCGATTCGGCGTCCGCGGGCGAGGCGCTCGCCCGTGAACGGCGTCAGGAAGAAGTTCCAGATTTGGCCACCGTCTTTGAGAAAGAAGAACAGAATGACCACGAGCAGCACGGTGCCGGTTATCAGTTCGAAGACAGCGGATGCTCCGGCGAGCGCCCCGGTGCCGAACTGGCTACTGGTGAGAAAGTCCACGATCGCGGTGCGCGCGCCGTTGATCTGCTTCGCGTCGACCTGAATCGGCCCGTCGATCAGAAACTGCTGGAGACGGTCGATGCCGGTGGAGGCCGAGAAGAACAGTTCGTTCCACTGGTCGCGCACCGCGAAGACGATGAGGGTGATGATGCCGCCGAAGACGGTGATGCCGCCGAGCAGGGTGATCCAGGTGGCCAGGATGGCGGCGACGCCGCGCTTGCGCAGTCCGTTAATGACCGGGCTCAGCGCCGAGGCGAGGATGATCGCGATCAGTACCGGGATGACGACGAGCTTGAGCTGAACCAGGCCGAAGATGACCGCGGAAGCGAGAATGATGACGAGCAGAATCTGGCCGCTGCGCAATCCGAGCCAGCCGAGCCGATCGTTCCGTGGGGTGCGAGGTACCAATGGCGTGGGGTCGTCTTGTGCGCGCATGCACCCAGCCTAGACATCCGCTGGGCAGAAACACCGATCGACCGGCCTCTTTGACTGATTCAGTGCAGGGCACCCGCGACCGTGTCGAGGATGCCCTCGTCGCCCGCGTAGAGGCCGTGCTCGCGCGGCCAGTGGCTGATCACATCGGTGAAGCCGAGCTCAGCGGCCCGGCCGACGGCATCCTCAAAGGCGTTCATGCTCTGCAGGGAATATGTTCCGCCACTGTCGAGCGAGAGGTAGCGGTCGATCGCGGCGGGGTCCCGGCCCGCGCCGCTGACGACGTCGTCGAGCCGGAGGGTGAGAGCGCGCACGCTGGTCCACCAGTCCTCCCCCTCCGCGCCGTCCTGCCCGGTCGTCACCCAGCCCTGCCCGAAACGGCTGGCCAGTCCGAGACCTTTCGGCCCGTTGGCGGCGATCAGGAACGGTACCCGCTGGCGGTCTCCGTCACCGATATCTGGTTGCACCATGCGCGCGTGATCGGCGGTGTACCACTCGCCGGCGAAACTGATACCGTCGGTGGCGCCCTGTTCTTCGCCGCGCAGCAACAGGTCGAGGTCGGTGACGAATTCAACAAACCGTTCGTGTCGCAGTCGAGGCGTGAACTGTGCCTGGCCGAGAACGCTCGCGTCAAAACCGGTGCCGCCCGACCCGATGCCGAGCAGAAACCGCCCACCCGACACATCGTCGGCCGTTGCGACATCCTTGGCAAAGGGCACCGGATGCCGAAAGTTCGGTGACGAGACAAAGGTGCCGAGCGTGATGCGCTCGGTCACGACCGCCGCCGCGGTGAGGGTGGGGATGGTCGCGTTCCACGGCTCGTCGGCGAGTGAACGCCAGGACAGGTGGTCGTAGGTGAAGGCGTGGTCGAAGCCGTATTGCTCGGCGCCAAGCCACTTTCTGCGAGCAATCGGCCAGGGGTCCTGTGGAAGGATGACGATTCCAAAGCGCATGAGTCGAGTCTATTCAGTGGGATAAAAACCCGCGGTTGCAATGTCGCCGGCCAGTGCCAGACTCTGCACATGGACACTCGGCACATGGACACTCCGCACATAGACACTCCGCAGATGCACACTCCGCAGATGCACACTCCGCAGATGCACCCGGCGCTCCACGCCCGTTGCACGATCGTTCCGCCGTATCTGCTGGTGCGACTGGCGAAACTCGACGATCCCCGATTTGCGCAGACGGCAGCGGCCGCACGAGCGTCGCTGCTGCGGGACTCGCAAATTCGACAACTGCGGGGCGGGGCGCATCCGGTTCCCCGTTCCGGAGCACGCACCCTGCCGGCGCGCACCCCGGGCGAGTCTGATCGCACCATTTCGGATGCCGGCGGCCAGGAACGCCTGCCCGGTCGCCGGGTGCGTGCCGAGGGCCAGCCGGCCGGCAGCGATCCGGCCGTGAACGAGGCGTACGACAGTCTGGGCACCACACAGAACCTGTTTTGGACGCAGTTCGGCCGGGACAGCATCGATGGCTTCGGACTTCCACTGGACGCGACCGTGCACTACGGCAGGCAGTACGACAACGCCTTTTGGGATGGCGAACGCATGGTGTTCGGCGACGGTGATGGGCAGGTCTTCAACCGATTCACGATCTCGCCCAGTGTGATCGGGCATGAGCTCACGCACGGCGTGACACAGTTCACGGCCAATCTGGAATATCGGGGCCAGTCCGGGGCGCTCAACGAATCCATCTCCGACGTGTTCGGAGCCCTGGTCGAGCAGTACGCCACGGGGCAGTCGACGGCGCAGGCCAGTTGGCTGATCGGCGAGGGCCTGTTCACCGACCAGGTCGAGGGCGAAGCACTGCGCTCGATGAAAGCGCCCGGGACCGCGTATAACGACGACGTGCTCGGAAAGGATCCCCAGCCCGACAGCATGGCCGGCTACGTCGAAACCGACGACGACAACGGCGGAGTGCACCTCAATTCGGGCATTCCCAACCGGGCGTTCTACTTGGTCGCCGACGCCCTCGGCGGCAATGCCTGGGAGACGCCGGGCCGGATTTGGTTTGACACGCTGACCGGCACCGGGCTCAGCCGCCAGAGCGATTTCGCTGCATTCGCCGCGGCCACGGCCGACACCGCGGCCAGGCTGTACGGCAGCGGCGGGGGCGCCCACGACGCGGTTATGCGCGCCTGGGCGACGGTGGGGGTGATGGCGGGCAGCCCCACCCCGCTTCCGGCCGCACCGCTGCCACCGGAGTAATATCACGGTATGAAAGTCATCGTCTCGCGCAGCGGCGGGATGGCGGGAATCCGCCTCACCTGGGAAGTTCGAGTCGAAGAACAGCCCGACCCGAATACCTGGGCCGAGTTCTTGAACTCGTTGCCGTGGGACGACGTCACCGACAGCGAGGCCACCCCGGACCGTTTCGCCTATCGCATTCGGTGCGCTCCGCACGAGGTGGTGCTCGCCGAACCCGAGGTGAACGGTCCGTGGCGCGATCTGGTCAACCGGGTCAGGGCCGCCAACGGCATGTAGCAGCCTCGACCGCGGTCTCAGGCGGTGCTAGACCTTCGGTCGACGGCCCCAGCGTGGTCGGCGAGCCGGATCGTCGGTCAGTGCCGCCTCGATGTGTCCGTCGACCTGGTCACCGAAGTGGTCGTCGAAATTCTCCTCGAGGTGCGCGGTGACGGTCTTGCCGATGCGGCGGGCCATCTCCTCGCGACGCTGGCGGCGTTCGGCGGTGACCAGAACCTCGTGTTCGATGCGGAACGCCTTGTAGGTGGCGATACACATGCCAATCATGACGATGCTCACCGGAATCGCGGTCAGAATCGCGCCGGTCTGCAGAGCGGCGAGTCCACCAGCCAACAACAGGGCGATAGCCACGATTCCGCCGAGGCTGGCCCACATGATGCGGCTCCACTTGGGCGGGTTGGTGTCGCCGCCGGAAGCGAGCATGTCGATCACGAGCGAACCGGAGTCGGCCGAGGTTATGAAGAAAATCGCCACGACAATAACCGCTAGCACCGAGAGGATGCCGCCGAGCGGCAATTGGCCGAGAAAGTTGAACAGCACGTTCTCGGAAATGATCCCGACCGCAGGGTCGAAGAGCCCGCCGCCGTCGCCCTCCCAGGCGAGACGGATGGCGCTGCCACCCATGACGGCGAACCAGACGAAGGTGACCAGGGTGGGAACGAGCAGCACGCCGGCGATGAATTCGCGTACGGTGCGGCCGCGCGAGATACGGGCGATGAAAACACCGACGAACGGCGCCCACGAGATCCACCAGCCCCAGTAGAAGACGGTCCAGGCGCCCTGCCAGTCGATACCGGCCTGGCCGGTGAAGGAACCGGCATCGAAGGTGAGTCCGACGACGTTCTGAAAATAGGCACCGATGGACTCGACGAGCACGCGCAACAGGTACAGGGTGGGGCCGAGCGCCAGCACCGCAATCAGCAGCAGGCCAGCCATGCCGAGGTTGATGTTGGAGAGCCATTTAATGCCCTTGCCGACACCGCTGACCACAGAGGCGGTGGCGACGGCTGTGATCGCGATGATGAGCACGACAAGGAGGGTGTTGTTGACCTCTCCGACAACACCGAGGTAGCTCAGCCCAGCGGCAATTTGCTTGACGCCGAGGCCGAGTGAGGTCGCCACGCCGAACAGCGTTCCGACGATGGCGATGACGTCGATGGCGTCACCGAGACGACCTTTGACCCGGTCACCGAGCAGCGGCTCGAGCGCCCAGCGAATGGATACCGGGCGGCCCTTGCGGTGAATGGAATAGGACACCGCGAGCCCGACCACGGCATAGATGGCCCAGGCGTGGAAGCCCCAGTGCAGGAAGGTTTGCGACATGGCGGCAGCGGCGAGTTCCTGCGCGTCACCGGTCACACCGGGTTTCGGGTTTGTGAAGAAGGTAAGCGGCTCGGCCGCTCCCCAGAAGACGAGTCCGATGCCCATGCCCGCGGCGAACAGCATGGCGAACCAACTCATGATGCCGAATTCGGGCTTGTCGTCGTCCTGGCCGAGCTTGATGTCTCCGAAGCGGCTCGCGCCCATCCAGATCGCGAACACCACGAACGCCGCCACGATGACCATGTAGTACGGGCCGAGGCCGGCTACCACCCAGCCCTGCAGGAGGGCCAGAACGCTGCCGGTGCGTACCGGGAAAGCGATGGCAATGATGACGACGGCCAGGATGATGCCAAGCGCTGGGAAGAACACTCGGGGTGCCGAAATGACCAGTCGCCGGGATGTGGGCGGGCTGCTCTTCGGCTTTTTCGACGGAATCTCGGGTAGTGCACTCACGGTGGAACTTTCTCAACGACTAGATTGCGGAGCACGATAAGAAACCGCTTCGGCACCGTCAGGTGCGTGCCCCGCTGGGCAACATTACAGTGTACAGGCAAAGCGCACCGCCGGGGAGAGCAATATATATATATGCCTTTTTTTGTTCGTCGTGTGATCACCCGTTCATGATTTGTCCGCCGCGGGCGGAGTAATAATGTGTCTACCCCGCTCGCCGTGGGGCGCTGGGCGTGTGACGATGGACCATGACTTTCGATGACGTAAACGCGACTGCAGTCCCCGTGCAGGTTCTCAGCGAAGAGGAGTGCTGGGATGCGTTGCTTTCGGCCAGTCTGGGCCGCCTCGCCGTGGCCGTCGGCGGCATCCCCGATATTTTTCCGGTCAATTTCGTGGCGGCCGACCGACGCCTGCTGTTTCGCACCGCGTCGGGCACCAAATTGATCGAACTCACGGTCAACAACCGAGTCGCTTTCGAAACGGATGGCGTGGGTCGCGACGAGGCGTGGAGTGTCATCGTGCACGGAACGGCCAAGGCGCTCGACACCCAGCGTGAGATCGATGACGCCGTCGCATTACCGTTGCGGCCGCTGATTCCCACGGTCAAGCCGATCTTTGTCGAGATCGTGCCGCAGTTGATCACCGGGCGGCGGTTCGCGCTCGGCCCGGAGCCGACGGCGACCCTGCTGTAGTAGCGGCCTGCGCTCATGCTGGCCTGCGCTCGTACTGCCCGGCAGCTGGCGGGGCGCTACCGTTGCATTTTGCCCGGTGGCCGCAAACCCGGGGCAAACAGGAGTGCCGTGCCCGCCATGCTCAGCCTGACGGTGCACGTGAAGCCGGACAGTCGAAAAGGCCCACTCGTTGTGGAGGACCCGGAGAGCACACCGGATCACGTGTCGGTGACGGTCTTTCTGCAGCAGCGCGCGATCGAGGGCGCAGCCAACGATGCCCTGGTCGCGCTCTTGGCCAAGCATTTCAAGGTGGCCAAGCGCGACGTGAGCATCATCCGCGGTCATAGCCCGTCGTGTTCACCGGTCGCAGTCATCTGTGAACCTCACCGAAACCGGGCTGCGACTGGCTCAGCCGCAGCCCGATCGGTGTGAAACTGGTGTGCCTTGACCTAGCTCACGCCGAGCAGGTCGATGACGAAGATCAGGGTCTGTCCGGAGAGACGGTGGCCGGAACCGGCCGGTCCGTAGGCGAGGTGCGGGGGCACCACGAGCTTGCGACGGCCGCCGACCTTCATGCCGGGGATACCTTGCTGCCAGCCGGCGATGAGCGAGCGCAGCGGAAAGTTGATCGACTGGCCGCGGTTCCAGGACGAGTCGAACTCGTCCCCGGACGCGAACTCGACGCCGAGGTAGTGCACGTCGACGGTGGCGCCGGCGGTCGCCTCGGCGCCGGTGCCTTCGACGACATCGGTGATCTCGAGTTGTTCGGGCGCAGCGCCCTCGGGGAAATCAATTTCGGGCTTGGAATTCAAATCAGTCATACCCCCATCCAACCGGATTCGGCACCGGAATGCACACCGAGCAAGACCTACGAAAATAATGCTTGCGCCCGGCCGCCGGCGGGTGCATCCTTGATGTACACCAACTCGTCGCATCGGTAGAGTCGTCGGCATTGCCACACCACCGAAGCGGCGAGTTTCTGTTGGTGCTCGTTGTTACCGGTGCCACTTGGTTCCGGTGCCACTTGGTTCCGATGCTGCGCTTCGGCGCGATCGCGCAGCCCCAGCGCCACTATTGTTCCGGTGGCCCCGAACCCGGCAGCGTGTGCCCGAGCATGTCGGCCCGGTGATTCATCAGCAGCTCGAGCAGTCGCGCCTCGAGGGCGTGCAGAGCCGGCGTGCTCTGCCCCCGAACGAGGCGGTCGCGCACAAAGGCGAGCCGCGTCGCATCCGCTATGAAGTGGCGCGTCGCGAGTTTCTTCGGTCGCTCCTGGTGTCGGCCCCAGGCCAGCGCCTGACGTCGGCCGGCGCCGGTGCCGAGCATGGAGACCTCCGCCGGCGTGAACCACCCGGCCTGCGAGTATTCGTGCAGCCGGCGCAGGGTGATGCGGGCCTCCTGCCGGCGCAAAAACACCACGATGAGGACAGCGGCGACGAACAACGGTACCTGTACGATCACGTAATAAAAGAGTACGGAGGCGTCGCCGGTGAGCACGAAGGTCGAGCCGTTCCAGAGCGCGTGCAGGGCGATCGCCGGCATCAGGCCGAGCAGAAAGTAGCCGACCACCCCGCTCTTGGTAGCGCTGCGGCGCGCGGCCAGGCCGAGGGCGAGCCCGGTGCAGATCGTGAAGGTGACGTGCGCGAACGGCGAGAATACACCGCGCAGCAGAAAGGTGATACCGAGGCTCTGCGCGTTGCCCTCGGTCATGGCGAGGCCGAAATACTGAATATTCTCCGAAAACGCGAAGCCGGCCGCAATCGTCGCGGCGTAGACAACGCCGTCGAGGGGTCCGTCGAAATGCCGGCGCACCGCCCAGAACAGCACGAGCACGCCGAAGCCCTTGGCGACTTCTTCCACAATTGGGGCTTGAATAACAGCGGATGCGAAATCACTCCCGGTAAGCGAGCCCGCGCTGGCCGCAATCGTGATCTGAACGCCGAGGTCAAATACCAGCGCGGTAACGATGGAGATGCCAGCGCCCCAGAGCAGCGCGAAGATCAGCGCGGGCCGCGGCTCCGGGTCCCAGCGGTCCATCCAACGCACCGCGAACAGCACGACCGCGAGCGGCAGCAGTGCCAGGAGCAGTCCGAACAGCAGCGCCCCGGTGCCGAGAAACGTCGTCAGGTAGGCAAACACGGCGAGCAGGGCCAACCCGGCGAGCACGATGCCGACAAAGGCCACGACGATTCGGCCGGTGCGACGCGGAGGAACCGGCCTGCTCCAGACCTGTTGTACCGGGTTGGGACTCGGCTGCACGGGCAGCTGTTGGACTGGCTGCTGTGCGGTCGGCCGGGGTTTTGCGGGCTGGTGGCCTGGCGGCTGATCGAGGCTCATTACTTGAGAATACCGGCCCCAGTGCCAGACCCGTCTGGAGATCGAACCGGCGCGATCCGTCGGTCCCGCGCCTCAGGCGTCGAACATGGTGCCCGGGTTCAGCAGACCCAGGGGGTCAAAGACTGCTTTGAGTTGACGTTGCAGGGCGAGGCTTGTGTCGCCGATCTCGTCACGCAGCCAGCGACGTTTCAGCACGCCCACGCCGTGTTCGCCGGTGAGCGTGCCGCCGAGAGCGAGCGCCGCCTCGAACATCTCGTCGGCGGCCGCCCAGATCTCATCGGGCACCGCCGCATCCGCGGTCCCTCCGCGCGGAATGACGAAATTGGGGTGCAGGTTGCCGTCGCCGGCGTGGGCAACCGTGGGAATAGCGATGCCGGTGCGGGCACTGATCTCGTCGATTACGGCGAACATCTCCGCCATGCGCGAACGCGGTACCGACACATCTTCAATGAGCACCCGGCCGAACTGCTCCAGGGCCGGGTGCATGGCGCGGCGGATGGCCAGCAGGCGGTCGCCGGAGGCTGCATCCGTTGACAGGCTGGCTTCGCCGCCGCCCGCCCGCAGCACCTCCACGGCCGCCTCGGCTTCGGCGAGCGCCGCCGGACCGTCGGTCTGCACGAGTAGAAACGCACCCCGACCAAGGGGCAGGCCGGCGGAGCCCTCTGGCCCGAGGTAGGCGGCGACCAGGCCGAGCGCGACCGGATCGATCAGTTCCATCACGGCAGGGCGGATGCGTGCGGCCGTGATGGCCGCGCTCGCTGCGGCCGCCGCAGTGACGGTCTCAAAAACCGCACCGATCGTGGCAACGGTGCCCGCCGTGCGGGCCCGCACCCGCACTGTCGCCTCGACGATGACGCCGAGCGTGCCCTCGGAGCCGGTGAGCAGCGCGGTCAGATCGTAACCGGTGACGCCCTTGATGGTGCGGTGCCCGGTGCGCAGCAGGCTGCCGTCGGCGAGCACGACGGTCAGGCCGAGCACCGCCTCCCGGGTGACCCCGTATTTGGCGCAGAGTAACCCGCCGGCGTTCGTGGCGATATTGCCGCCGACGGTGGAGATGGCTTTACTGGCCGGATCGGGGGCGAACCACAGGTTCTGTTCCGCTAGTGCGTCGTTGAGGTGCTGGTTGATCACGCCCGCTTCGACGACAGCGAGTTCGTCATCGTGGTTGATTTCGAGGATGCGGGTGAGCCCGGCAACGCTCAACACAATGGATTCGTCGGTGCCGCAGGCTCCGCCAGACAGGCCGGTGCCGGCGCCGCGGGTCACCACCGGCACCCGAAATTCGGTTGCGATGCGCAGCACGGCTTGAACCTGCGCGACCGTCGTGGCGCGCACGATAGCCAGCGGTGTGCCATCGGCCACCCAGCCGGACTTGTCCGTGCGACTGGCTGCCAGGTCGAGTGGTTCAACGCTGACGATGTCGCCGAGCTCGGACTGGAGGCGCGTCAGTGCGTTCATGTCCCCAGCCTATCGAGCCGCTCCAGGTCTGTTTTCCGCTACCGCCGCGCGGCCAGGCGTGGCAGGCTCAAAAGGTGTCCTTCTCTCCCGCCGCCGCACCCGGGTTGACCGACCCGGTCTTCGCCGAGCGCTACCGCATCATGTGCGCGCGCGACACCCGGTTCGACGGCCAGTTCATCACCGGCGTGCACACGACGGGCATCTACTGCCGGCCGAGCTGCCCGGCGACCACGCCCAAGCCCGGCAATGTGTCGTTCTATCTCACCATTGCAGCCGCCCATGATGCCGGGCTGCGGGCCTGCAAACGCTGCCTGCCCGACGCGGTGCCCGGCTCACCGGCCTGGAATATGCGCGACGATCTCGCCGCCCGCTCGATGCGACTCATCTCCGACGGCGTCGTGGAGCGTGACGGTGTGCCGGGTCTCGCCGCCCGCCTCGGTTACACGCCCCGGCACCTGACCCGGGTGCTCGTCGCCGAGCTCGGCGCCGGTCCGCTCGCACTCGCCCGAGCCCATCGTGCGCAGACCGCCCGCCTGCTCTTGCTCGGCACCGACCTGAAGATCACCGACGTGGCCTTCGCCGCCGGTTTTGGCAGTGTGCGCCAGTTCAACGACACCGTCACCGCCGTGTACGAACGCACCCCCTCCGAGGTGCGCGCCGCCCGGCGCACAGCGCCTGAGCATGCGGTGTCAGGCGTCGATCACGCCGAAACCAAAATTACGCTGCAACTGCCGGCACGGGCGCCCTTCGATGGCGTCGGCGTGCTGCGTTTTCTCGGCACGCGCGCCCTGCCCGGCGTCGAAACGGCCACCGACACGAGCTACGCCCGCACCGTGCGGTTGCCGCACGGCACGGCCACGGTCGAGGTGACCCTGTCGGGAACGGATGCGGCCCCCGCGGTGGCCTGCAGCATCCGTCTCGCACAACTCACCGACCTGGCACCGCTGGTCAGCCGCGTGCGTCGATTGTTCGACCTCGATGCTGACGCATCGGCGATCGACCGTCACCTCGCGGCGGACCCGACGCTGGCCGCCTCGGTCGCGCAGACCCCTGGCATACGTGTGCCGGGCAGCATGGACGCCGAGGAAACCCTGTTTCGGGCGCTGATCGGGCAGCAGATCTCGGTCGCCGCCGCCCGCACCGCGCTGACCCGGCTGGCCGACGCGCTCGGCGAGCGCCTGCCCGGTCCCGAGCTCCGGCTGCTTTTTCCGACCGCGGCGCAGATCGCCGCGGGCGGTCGTACGGTGCTGCGCGGGCCGGGCGCCCGCGTCGAGGCGATCCTCGGGGTCGCGCAGGCACTGGCTGTGGGCGATCTGGCGCTGTCGTTTGGGCAGACGCGCGCCGAGCTGGAAGCCAGCCTGGTCGCCCTGCCCGGAATCGGACCATGGACGGCCGGGTACGTGGCCATACGGGTGCTTGGCAGCCCTGACATTCTGCTGACGAGCGATCTGGCGCTGCGACAGGGGGCCGGCCGACTCGGGCTCGCCGTTGAACCGCGGGCGCTGGCCGCCCGCGGGGCGGACTGGGCTCCGTGGCGCAGTTACGCCGGAATGCACCTGTGGCGGGCCTACGGCAACACTTCGCCCGTTTCCTCCAAGCAGACCGACCGAGGGTTGGAGCACCTCGCAGGGCAGCTCGGGGCAGGGCCAGTTAGCCTAGAAGAGTGAAATTTGCGCATTTGAGAGTTGACGGCTCCTCCGTTCCCCGATTGGCCGTGATCTTCGACGATGCGGCACTGTTTCTCGACGACGTCACTGACGACGCCCCCCGCGACCTGCAAGACCTGCTCGAACAGGGCGACGCCGGGTACGAACGCACCCGCGCGATCAGCCTCGATGCCGTCTCCAACGGGGCTGTCCTGACCCCGGTCGACGAGCTGCGGCACTCCTCCGCGGTGCTGCGCCCGCCGCAGATCATCGCGATCGGCGCCAACTACGCCGCCCACTCCTCCGAGCTGAGCCTGCGCCTGGAGACCGCAGCGACCGTGTTCTCGCTCTGGCCGAACTCGCTCACCGGACACGAATCCGTTATCACCTGGCCGCGCGACCTCACCACCCAGGTCGACTACGAGGCCGAACTCGGCGTCATCATCGGCCGCCCGGCCCGCAATGTGTCGGTCGCCAATGCCCTGGACTATGTTTTCGGTTACACCGTCGTGAACGACATCACCGCGCGCGACCTGCAGTTCTCCGAAGCGCAGTGGTCACGCTGCAAATCGTTCGACGGCTTCACCCCGACCGGCCCGCTCGTGGTCACGGCCGATGAGATCGGCGACCCACAGAACCTGTGGCTGACCACCCATGTCGACGGTCGCATTCTGCAGGACGCCTCGAGCGGGGACATGGTGCGCACCGTGGCGGAGATCATCTCCTACCTGTCGAAGACGTCCACGCTCATGCCCGGCACCTTGATTTCCACCGGCAGCCCGGGCGGCGCCGGCTACAGCCGTAAACCGCCGATCTTTCTGCGCGATGGCTCGACCGTGACCATTTCAATCGACAAGATCGGCATGCTCACGACGCACTGTCGCGAAATCTAGCCGCCTTCGCAACGGGCGCCGCAGCATCCGATGGGGCCGTGCCCGAATGGTGGGAAAAGCACCGTCCTACGAACACGACGGTGCTTTTCTTACGAATCAGCGGCCAGTTCAGCGCGGTCGCGCACAGTTCGGGCAGGAACGCGCCGACCGGGCCGTAGAATCCGGCGACGATGTCGAGAATCGTAAAACAGCACGAGAAACCACGGCACCGCCACAATGCAGGCGGTCACGATGGAAGCCCGACGGCCGACGCGATCGAAGAGGATGGCGGGGCCTGCAGGGCCGGAAAGGCGCGTGCGCTCGCCGGGAACCCTAGCCGATCAGCGCCTCGACCGGGCCGCGCACGAAGTAGAGCACAAAACCGACCGCGACGACCCAGAGCAGCGGACTGATCTCGCGGCCCTTGCCCGACAGACTGCGCACGAGTACCCAGCTGATGAACCCCGCGCCGATTCCGTTGGCGATGGAGTAGGTCAGTGGCATGACGATGATAGTCAAGAAGATCGGCAGCGTGCTCGAGAATTCGGTGAAGTCAAGGTGGCGAATCTGCGACACCATGAGCGCTCCGACGATGACGAGTGCGGCGGCGGCCACTTCGAGCGGCACGATCTGGGTCAGCGGGGTGAAGAACATGGCGGCCAGAAAGAGGATGCCGGTGATCACGTTGGCCATGCCGGTACGGGCTCCCTCTCCGATGCCGGCCCCCGACTCGATGAACACCGTGTTCGACGAGGCGCTGGTCGCACCGCCGGCGACGGCGCCGATGCCCTCGACGATCAGTGCGGATTTCAGCCGCGGAAACTTGCCGTCCTGGTCGGCAAGTCCGGCCTCACTGGCCAGGCCGGTCATCGTACCCATGGCATCAAAGAAGTTCGTGAAGACGAGGGTGAAGACGAGCATCACGGCGGCGAGCATGCCGATGCGCTCGAAGGCACCGAAGGAGACCTGGCCGATCAGTCCGAGGTCGGGCAGGGCGACGACGCTCGTCGGCAGCACCGGGGCATTCAGGTTCCAACCGTCCGGGTTCGTGCCGAGCGAGGGGCCAACCGTGAAGATGGCTTCCAGGATCACGGCAATGACGGTGGTTGCGACGATGCCGATCAGCAGCGCGGCCTTGACCTTGCGGGCCAGGAGCACACCGATGATGATGAGCCCGATCACGAATACTGCGGTCGGCAGGGTGGCGATCGAGCCGGCGTCGCCGAGCTGCACCGGCGGCGAGTTCGCGCCGCTGGCCCGCACAAAGCCGGAGTCGACGAGGCCGATAAACGCGATGAACAGGCCGATACCGACGGTGATGGCAATTTTCAGCGGGCGCGGAATGGCGTTGAAGATGAGTTCGCGCAGGCCGGTCGAGGCGAGCAACACGATGATGAGACCGTTTATGACGACGAGGCCCATCGCTTCAGCCCAGGTGACCTGGCCGACGACGCTCACGGCGAGGAACGAGTTGATGCCGAGGCCGGCGGCGAAACCGTAGGGCAGGCGGGCGATGACCCCGAACAGAATCGTCATGACGCCGGCGGTCAGCGCGGTGACGGCTGCAACCTGCTCGTTGGGCAGCCAGCCGCCCTCCACGTCGACGGCGGCCTGGTCGGCGCTGAACCCGCCGAGAATCAGCGGATTCAGAATAACGATGTAGGCCATCGTGACAAAGGTGACGACTCCGCCACGAAATTCTCGAGACCAGGTCGAGCCGCGGCTGGTTATCTCGAAGTAAGAGTCGACGCGGGCCTTCAGGCCACGTGCTGCCGGCTGCGGCGAGGCCGCGGTGGTGGGTGTGTCAGTGCTGCTAATGGTGTGCTCCCGTTGCCGTGGCTCTTAACGCAAGGTTCCAGTCTACGACCGGCCAGGCAGGCAGCTCACACGTGGGGCACGAACCGTCCCCAGGCCAGACGCCGTTCACGGTGCGGGTCGGATTCGACGTGGTCGGCCTGATCGATGATGAGCGTCTCGCGCGTGGTTTCGTCGTAGCGCGGCCACCCGGCCGATGGAACCCCGCCCTGCACAAAGCCGAGCCACCAGCCCTGCATCCGGATTCCGATGTTCTGAAAGGAGCGGCGCCCGCCGAGCGCCGTCATGCCGCGGCCGAACCAGCCGTCGAGCCGGTCGAACAGCGGAAACAGTTCGAGGCCGTGCGTGGCATCGAGACCCATCAGCCGCAACAGCCGCGGAGCGGCATCGAACCGGTAGAAATACACCGGCGCATACCGCGAGTGTCGTTCGCCGACCTTGACGCTCGGGTACCAGAACGAGTAGTCGCCGCCGAAATCAAGCGCGGCTCGCAGCGCCGGAATGCCCGGATACTGCGCTTTGAGAGCTTTCTTCGCCTTCTTCGTTGTCTTCTTGAAGATCGCCCGGATTCGTGCGGGCGTCGTGGCGAGAATATCGATCCGGCCGCTGAACAGTGAACCCTCACGCGCGTTGGTGCCGATGATCAGCGGGATGCGCGCAGCCCGGCCGTCCCGAAAGGCGTCGAGCGGGCGTTCCGGCAGAAATTCGCCGTCGATCACCGGGCAGAGCGGAATCGTTCCCGGGTCCTGGTCGGGCGTGCGCACGGTCAGTGCCGTCGTCGCCGCGGCGAGCCGCGCCGGATCAGCCGCGAAAAGCAGCCGGGCGGCATCAGCGTCGCTGTACTCTCCGGGGCCGCCGGCCTCGATCAGGCTGTCCACGAACTCGCCCGCCCAACGTGCGGTGAGGTCGCCCGGGTAGACCGCGTTCGGCGGCGCACTCTGTGCGATGGCCCGATGAAACAGGCCGGTCGCCCTCGGAACGGTCATCAGCGTGGTGACCGCGTTGCCGCCGGCCGACTCACCAAACAGGGTGACGGCATCCGGGTCCCCTCCGAAGGCGCGAATGTTGTCCCGCACCCACTGCAGGGCGGCGACCTGATCGCGCAGGCCCAGATTGCTTTCAAACGGATGTTCCGGCGTGGCAAACCGGGAAAAGTCCAGGTATCCCAGAGCCCCCAGCCGGTAGTTGAGGCTGACGTAGACGATGCCGCCCCGCCGCACCAGCCCCTCCCCCTGGCGGGGAACCTCGCGGCTGGAGCCGACGCTGTAGGCGCCGCCGTGGATGAACACCATCACCGGTCGGAGGGCGTCCTGCAGTTGCCAGCCCGGGCGCATCTTCTCGTCGGGCGCGATCACGTTGAGGTTGAGGCAGTCTTCCCCCTGCGGAATGCGCGGGTGAGCGCCGCGAAACTGGCCCCTGTGACTCTGCGGGGCGATCAGACCCCACTGGCTTGCATCGCGCACGCCGTGCCAGGCGGGCGCCGGCTGCGGGGCACGAAAACGCCGATCGCCAACCGGAGCCGCCGCATAGGGAATACCCCGCCACGCGAGCACGCCGCGCTCGCGCACCCCTCGAAGCAGTCCGGTGGCCACTCGTACCTCGAGACCCTCCGTGGTGGTCGAATCGGCGAGCTGGCTCATGCGCCCGAGTCTATGGGTCCCTCCTGCATATTCGGCGCTCGCTCACGGCGGGATCCGCTGCGACTACGCTCAACAGTGATCACGCAACAGAACTGATCACGCAACAGAACTGATCACGTAGCAGACGAGACGAGAACCACATGCAACTGCCCTGGACCCTGCACGGCGACGGAAAGACGGTCGGGGTTCAGGAGGTCGTCGGCCCGGGTGAACGGCTGAGCTGGCCGCTGACCATCGGCATCGGCTCGCAGCACGTCGTCGCCATGTTTGGTGCAACCTTTCTGGTGCCGCTGCTCACCGACTTTCCCCCGAGCACGACGCTGCTGTTCTCCGGCGTAGGAACCCTACTGTTTCTTCTGATCACCGGCAATAGACTGCCCAGCTACCTTGGCTCGTCGTTCGCGTTCATCGCACCGATCACCGCCGCAACCGCCTCGGCCGGCATGGGCAGCGCCCTGTTCGGCATCATGGCTGTCGGTGTGCTGCTCGCCCTCGTCGGCGTCATCGTGCAGCTCACCGGTACCGGCTGGATCGACCGGCTCATGCCGCCGATCGTGTCGGGTGCCATCGTCGCGCTGATCGGTTTCAACCTCGCCCCGGTGGCCAAGGCGAACTTCGACAAGGCACCGCTAACCGCGCTCATCACACTCGTCGCCGTAATCCTGTGCACGGTGCTGTTTCGCGGCATCCTCGGCCGGCTGTCGATCTTTCTCGGTGTGCTCGTCGGCTATGTCGCGGCGGTTTTCTTCGGTGAGGTCGACTTCAGCAGGGTTGCCGAGGCTGCCTGGATCGGACTGCCGCCGTTCACCGCGCCGGCCAACCCGTTTGAGAACCCGGCCGCCGTCTTCGGTGTGCTGCCCGCTTTTCTGCCCGTCGTGCTCGTGCTCATCGCCGAGAACGTTGGCCACATCAAGGGCGTGGCGCAGATGACGGATGCGAAGGTGAACCGGCTCACCGGGCGCGCTCTGCTCGCCGACGGGCTCGCCACCATGCTCGCCGGTTTTGGCGGCGGCAGCGGAACCACGACGTACGGCGAGAACATCGGCGTCATGGCGGCGACCCGCATCTACTCCACGGCCGCCTACTGGGTCGCCGGAATCGTCGCGATTCTCCTCGGCCTCTCCCCGAAGGTCGGTGCGATCATCTTCACTATTCCCAACGGTGTGCTCGGCGGCGTCACCACGGCGCTCTACGGGCTGATCGGCGTCATCGGCGTCAAGATCTGGCTCGACAACAAGGTCGACTTCTCCAAGCCGGTGAACCAGTTCACGGCCGCGACCGCGCTCATCATCGGCATCGCAGACTTCACCCTCAACGCCGGCGCGCTGAGCTTCAACGGCATCGCGCTCGGCACGGTCGCGGCCATCGTGATCTACCACCTGATGACCTGGCTCGGCCGCGTGCGCCGGACCGCGTAGCCCCACCGCCACCATCACCGCCACCCGTGCCCGGGCACGGAACACACGGCGGGCGCTATCGGTGCAGGGCAGGCACGATCAGGTAGACGCCGTAGAGCACGGCGACGCCGCAGAGCACAAAACAGGCGTAGCCAGCGTTCAACGCCAGGCTCTTCAACCCGGGAGTCAGCGGGTTGGCCGCGGCGGCCTTCCGCGCCCGTTTCAGCTGTTTTGCGGCCTTCTTCGGGGTCAGCACGGTAATCGCGCCGGTGAACTCGCGCGGCTCCACCAGCGGGATGCGGCCGGCCGTGGTGAGTAGGCGCAGCCCGAGCGAGTAGAGGCTCACGAGCAGAGCGGCCGAGAACAGTGACGCGGCCGAGACAATGAGGAATGCGCTCCAGCCGATCACAGCGACACCTTCCTATGGTCTCGACGGGTGGGGCGGCGCGGCGTCTTCTTGATGTTGACGACCCGTCCAGCGTCATCGATGTCGTTGCGGAGCGTGTTGTGCGTGACCCGGTTGCGCCGGGACCAGCGGAACAGCGCCATGATCACGATCGTTCCGATCACCATGTCGAGCACGATACCGATCGGGCCCAGCAGGGCGAGTCCGGCGGCGAAGGCGCCCACGATGGCCGCGGCCGGCAGCGTCATCACCCAGCCGAGCGCGATGCGTCCGGCCATCCCCCAGCGAATGGTCGAGCCTCGGCGACCGAGGCCGGAACCGATCACAGAACCGGACGCCACCTGGGTGGTGGAGAGAGCGAATCCGAGCTGGCTCGAAGCGAGGATCGTGGCCGCAGTGCTGGTTTCGGCGGCGAAGCCCTGCGCCGGCTTGATCTCGGTCAAGCCCGAGCCCATGGTTCGGATGATGCGCCAGCCGCCGGTGTAGGTGCCGATGGCAATCGCGAGGGCGCACGCGGCGATCACCCAGAAGGTGGGTCCGCTGCCGACGGCCTGAAACCCCCCGGCGATGAGCGTGAGTGTGATCACTCCCATGGTCTTCTGCGCATCATTGGTGCCGTGGGCCAACGCGACGAGCGAGGAGGAGAAGATCTGCGCGTAACGAAATCCGCCGCGGCCGTCGGGCTTGCCGACGTCGCGACGGGTGATCGTGTAGGCGAGACGAGTCGCGACGAGTGCGACGACTCCGGCGATCAGCGGTGCGATCAGTGCGGGCAGCATGACCTTGGCGACGACGACGTTGTAGTCGACCGCCTGGGAACCGACCCCGATGATGGTCGCGCCGATCAGCCCGCCGAACAGGGCGTGGCTCGAGCTCGATGGCAGGCCCATCAGCCAGGTGACGAGGTTCCACACGATTGCGCCGATCAGGCCGGCGAAGATGAGCTCGGGGGTGATCAGCACCCCACCGTTACCCTCCTTGACAATGCCGCCCGACACGGTGCGCGCAACCTCGGTCGAGAGAAACGCCCCAACCAGGTTGAGAACGGCGGCAACACCAACGGCGACCTTGGGCTTCATTGCCCCCGTTGCGATCGGGGTGGCCATGGCGTTCGCCGTGTCGTGAAAACCATTGGTGAAGTCAAAAATGAGCGCAAGGGCGATGACCAAGACGATGATGAGGCTGAATTCAGGCACGAGACACCACGCTTTCCAGGTCGGCACCGAACGTGAACGTGGCGCGCACCGGCACGCCGGCGAGCACCCCCGGCAGCCAGTGGCGCGCGTCGTCCCACATCTCATCGACCGGCAGGCTCGCGACGTCGAACCACACCGGGTTCAGCTCGTTCGATTCCCGAGGCGTTCCCGACCAAGCGTCGCAGACGAACACGGTCGATTCCTGGCTCCACTCCTCGCGGTGCGGAAAGAGATAGGTGAGGTACCCAGCTTCGGTGAGGGCGGATGCCGCCACCACGAGACCGGATTCTTCTTCGATTTCGCGCACCGCAGCGTCCACTGCGCTCTCGCCGACCTCCAGCTTGCCGCCGAGGCCGACAATGTTGCCCAGGCCGAGGCCTTTCTTCTTGCGCCCCAGCAAGACTTGCCGGTTGCCTTCGGGAGATAGTCGAGTGAGGTAGCACACGCATACCTGGGGCAAAGTCATTACGTCATCTTAACCCTCACGGAGCGGTTTTGGAGGCGGCTCGGATAGGCTGCAAACATGAACTTTGTACCCGCTAACGGAACCATCACCATGTTCACAACCGACTGGTGCGGCTACTGCAAACGTTTGAAGAAGCAGCTCGACACCGCCGGAATCGGCTATACCGAGGTGAACATCGAGCAGGTTGACGGCACACCAGAGCTGGTGATGAGCCTCAACGGCGGCAACCAGACGGTGCCAACCATTCTCTACCCCGATGGATCGGCGGCGACGAACCCCTCGCTGGCCCAGGTGCAGGCCAAACTCGCCTGACCCGAACCGCGGGTCGAGCCGGTCGGGACCGTTTTCTGGTCATCACTGTCAGGCTCGACCAACATGGGTTAGCCGAAGAGTACGGCGGCCTCGTCGTAGCGGGCCGGTGACACCCGCTTGAGGCCGATGGTGGCCGAGGCGATGCTCACGACGTCGATTTCCGTGCCGCGCAGCGATACCATCGATCCCCACTGCGCGTTGTGGATCGCGTCAACGGCGGCCATGCCGAGACGGGTGGCGAGCACCCGGTCGTAGGCCGACGGGGCACCGCCGCGCTGGGTGTGACCGAGCACGGTGGCCCGACTTTCGATTCCGGTGCGTTCCTCGATGAGCGGGGCGATGACCTCACTGATTCCGCCGAGGCGGGGGCGATGAAAGGCGTCGAGGCCTTTCGTGGAATGAGCCTCCTCCATGCCGGAGAGGAGAAAGCCTTCGGAGACGACGATGACCGGGGCCCGGCCGCGGTCACGCACGTGCTCGACCCAGTCGCAGATCTGCTCGATCGACTTGGGCTGCTCGGGAATGAGGATGGCGTGGGCGCCACCGGCCATGCCGGAGTGCAGCGCAATCCATCCGACGTGGCGTCCCATGACCTCAACGACCATGCAGCGGCCGTGGGATTCGGCGGTGGTGCGCAGGCGATCGATGGCCTCGGTGGCGATCTCGACGGCGGTGTTGAAGCCGAAGGAGTAGTCCGTGGCCTCCAGGTCGTTGTCGATGGTCTTGGGCACCCCCACAATATTGAGGCCGGCCTCCGTGAGGCGGTGCGCGGCGGTGAGGGTGCCCTCGCCGCCGATCGCGATCACGGCGTCGATGCCGTTGGCGTCGAGGGTGCGCTGAATGTTCTCCGGGCCGCCGTTTTCGCCCTCGAACGGGTTCGTGCGTGAGCTGCCGAGAATGGTACCGCCCTGACGGGACAGGCCGCGCACACTGTGACGATCGAGGGGCATGAACTCGTTCTGAACGAGTCCACGCCAACCATTGCGAATTCCAATGAACTCAAAATCGTGCGTGCGCACACCCTTCAGCACGGCGCCACGAATGACCGCGTTCAGTCCGGGGCAGTCGCCTCCGCTGGTGAGAATACCGATCTTCATAGCTGGCCGATCTTGGTAGCGGGACGAGTCTGGTCGTGATGATCATGTCGTAACTCAGGATCGGTGACAATCATGTGCTTGCAAGCGCTGTGCCACAATCATGGTGCCTGAAGCGGGATCGACTCAAATCGGCCGAGCCCCGCCGAGGTGACTGCCCGCCTACAGCTTTCCGTCCAGGGCCTGGGTGAGCACATAGATGAGCGCACTCGCCTGCACCGAATCGGCCGCCGTGTATTCCGCCTGGGAACCGTCCAACGCGCGCGCCGCGAGGCCCTGCTTGCTGCCGATCAAATCGGCGATGCGCGCGTCAATGGTGTGCGCGGCGATGATGCGCCACGCGGTGACCGGCTCGTCCTGGCCGATGCGATGTACCCGGTCGATGGCCTGGGTCTGCTCGGCGGCAGTCCAGCTGAGTTCGGCGAGCACGACGTTCGATGCGGCCTGAAGGTTGACGCCGACGCCGGCCGCGGTGAGCGAGCACACTGCGATCGCGACACCCGGATCATTGTTGAAGGAGTCGATCGCGGCTTGGCGGGCCAGCGCGGTCTGGTCGCCGCGCAACGACACCGTGCGCAGGTCGCGCTTTGCGAAGATCTCCTCGGCGGTGTCCATCACGTCAATGTGCTTGGCGAAGAACACGACCTTGCCGACCGAGCGTGCCAATTGCGCGGCGTAGTCCGCCGCCAGGCCGGCCTTGGCCTGACCGATCTTGCGCACCATGGTGAAGACGTTTTCACCGGTGGTCTGACCCTTGGATTCTTCGAGCTCAGCGTGGGCGACGGCGCGAATGTAGGCATCCCGTTGGTCTTCGTCAGGAACGGCGGGACCGCCCGAGCCGGCCTGCCGGGCCGCGACGAGCGCCTGATAGCGGGTGACCAGGCGGGCGCCCAGTTCGCGCTCGGCCTGCCGGATGGATCGGCCGAGGTCGTCGTCGAGTTCGACCGGTAGGTCGGCGATGCGCTTGGCTGGCAGATCGGCGGCGACGTCGACCTTGCGGCGACGCACGATGCCCATGTCGATGACGGCCGCGCGGGCCTCCTTGTAGAAACCCATGTCGGCCGGGGTCAGACCGGTCTCTTCGAGGCGCTTCAGCAGAGCGGGGGCCGGCTTGTCACCGTCGATCCAACCGAGGAACTGCCAGATAGCGCGAAAATCGTCGACGTCGTTGATCAGGGGGGTTCCGGTCAGCGCCATCAGCAGCGGGTTGCCGCCCGGGGTGCGGCGACGAATCTGGTCGGCGAGCGAAAGCACGTGCTTGGACCGCTGGGACGACAGGTTCTTAATGAAGTGCGCCTCGTCGACGACCATTCCCTTGAATCCGAGCGTGCCCAGCCAAGCCAGGTGCCGGTCGAGCACGTCGTAGTTCACCACGACGACATCGGCGAAGGCGTCGAGCGTGTCGCCGTCACCGTGAATGACAGTGGCGCGCCGGTTCGGCGTCCACAGTTGCACTTCACGGGCCCAGTTCATCTTTACGACGTTGGGCACGATGGCCAGCAGCGGGTAGGCATTGGCAACGGATGCCGCCAGCAGGCTTTGCGCCGTCTTGCCGAGGCCCGGCTCGTCAGCGAGCAGATAACTGCGGTGGCCGAGACGAGCGCTCTCGATAAAGCGGGCCTGGTGCCGCATGAGGTCCATGCCGTTCGGCGAGAGCCGGTCCAGTTTGGGGGCCTCCGGCATGTCCATGCTGGCCGCCTGGCCGCCGGAGCCGTACTCGAACGATTTGAAGAGGGGGCCGAGAAGTTCCCAGTTGGCGAGCCTTCGCGGGTGCACGATCGGTTGAGCGGCGGCGCTGAAGTCCGGCGCGAGGAACGGGTTGGCCAGCTGCCTGGCCTTCACCGACTGCGGGATGACCTGGTTCGGCAGCACGATCGGTGCGGCTTCGGGCTCGCGGGTGATAATGAGCTCGTCGGGGCTCAGTTCGGCACCGGATTCGAGCAGCCAGTCACGGCGAAACCTCTGGGCAACCGTGGAGACGCCGGCGTCGGGCTCGAGCAGGGTGATCAGGCTCGTGTCACGGGCCGCGGTCTTGGCCAGAATCTGGGCGATGCCGTCGAGGCGTTTGAGCAGCTCTGCTCGGTTCGCGTCGGAAAGTTCCTTGTCACCTTTGACGCGGGCACGTTCTTCGCGCATCAGCAGGGCGATGACCTGGTATTTCGTGCGGTTGGTCGGCCCGAGCTTGGTGCCAGACTGCGCCTTTGCCTCGACCTCGCGAACCTTGCGGGCGAGAATCGGAATGATGGGCGCGTCGTCATCACGCGAACGCGGGTGGGCCCGATTGCGGGTGGCTCCATTACGACCGAGGTTGTTCCGGCTGCCCGAGGCATCGGTACGGGTATAAGCCATTGTTCTCCACTTCGAAGCAGCACGGTACGGGTACCACGCCTCGCCGGTCACGGCATTCTGGTGTTACCGGAACGCTGCATTTCGCAAATCATTTCCGCGGTGTGCAGAAACGATCGTTTCACGAAACACAGCACGGATCGCGATCACGACGCCACACCCGGCGTCAAGCGGATGCTGTCGCAGCGGTGGTGCTGATCTGACGGGTGCTGCCACCGAATGCGAGCGCACAGCACAGACCTGACCCGGTTCCCTCAACGCGAGTGTAGTCTACGCCCGACGTTCAATCCTTGCGAATTGGTACCTTGGTGCGCAGACCGACCACGATGAACACAATTGCCGCGATGAATTGTGCCGATACCCAGCCCTGGCCGCTCAGGTCGAGAATCACAACCGGGTTCCACAGAATGGCCATCGGAACGAGTCCGATCAGCCAGTACCAGGAACGCGCCTGAATCACGAAGACGCAGATGATGAGTGCAAGAATACTGACCGCGTAGCGGATGATGATGAAACCCTCGCCGTCCAGCAGGGCGAGTCCGGCGATCAGCACGATGGCGCCGAGCAGACCCGGCGCGAGGGCCGAGCGGGTGAAGGTCGGTGCTGCGGGGGTGCCCATCAGACGCCCTCGCCGCGGTCGGAGAAACCGCCGCGCCCGCCCCAACTCGAGGTGCTCGTGGCGCTGCCCGGCCCTGACGCCGTCGAGAATGGGCTGATCGCATTCGCGAAGTAGGCTGCCTGGAGCATTCCGGATCCACACTGCCAGTCGGGCTGGGTGCCGCTCTCGGCGTAGTCCTGGCTGAGCACGCCCGACCCGTCTTTTTCCGGCCCGAACAAAACGGCCAGGGGACGGACGCGTTGGTGGATTTTCACACTCTGAACGCTGGGAGCATCCGCTTGCGCGGTGCTGCTGGGGCGGCTGGTGCTGCTGTTGCTGGAGAGGGCGGTCGCGGCCTGCGCGGGTGGTGCCACCGCGAGCACGGCTCTCCCCACGATCAGCGCACCGGAAGCCGGGACACGTGCGAGACGAACCGATCGGAGCATGCGTCCACTCTACCGAGCGTGCAGCGCGGGCGCTGCGTGCCTCTCAGGCGTGCTGGATGGGAATCGAGGTCGTTGATGGCGGGCGTTCGAACAACGTCTCCAGTGCGGGCTTCAGTTCCGCCAGCCAGGCCGCATAGCCGGCCGGGTTCAGGCGCAGACGATCGATGCCGAGGGTGGGGTCGAGCTCGCCGTCGGGCAGCGCGAGGGCCGGCCACAGGTCGAGGTACTGCACGTGCTGGGTGGGGGCGTACTGCCAGACGTGCCGGTTGATGGAGCGGATGGTCTCGGCAAAGTCCCGGTCGCGTGGCAGTACTGACTGCACCATGATGCGGGTCTCCGGCAGCGCGCGCCGCAGTGTGTGCAGGATGGTTTCGAGGTTGCGAACAACGTATTCATCGGACTTGCGCCAGCCGAGGTCGTTGGTGCCGACCCCGATCACGACGGCGTCGGGCCGCATCTCGATCACCCGATCAAGCTGGGAAATGACCTCGTCGGTGGTGTTGCCGTTCGCGGCCAGGTTGTGCACATCGTGCTCGGGAAACCATTCGTCCCACTGACCGTCCGCAATGAGCCCGTCGCCCAGAAAGGCGAGAGAAACTGACATGGAGTCCTCCTACTCTTATACCATCATGCCCCGAACCGGGCCGAGTAGCCAGAATTCTCAGACTATACGCACGTTCTACCCGCAGCCTCAGTGCTCGTCCGAGCGAGAAAGAGACGCAAGCGGATCCTGCGCCGGGGCTTCACCCTCCCCAGCGGCCGTCGCCGTGATCCGGGTGGCCATCCCCTCGAAGATGATGCCGTGGAACGGCAGGATCGCCGCCCAGTACAGCCGACCACCGAGACCGCGCGGAAAGAACACCGCGCGCTGCCGGTAAATCGAGCCGCCGGTATCCGTCGGGGTGACGCTCATTTCGAGCCAGGCTCGGCCGGGAACGCGCATCTCGGCGCGCAGCCGCAGAAAGCTGCCGTGGTCGATCCGTTCCACTCGCCAGAAGTCGAGCACCTCGCCGTTGTGCAGGTGGTCGGGGTTGCGGCGGCCGCGGCGCAGGCCCACGCCGCCGACCGCCTTGTCCAGCAGACCGCGAGCGGCCCAGGCCAGCGGAAAGGAATACCAGCCGTTTTCGCCGCCAATACTTTCGATGACCCGCCAGAGCGCGGCGGGGGCGGCCCGAGTGGTCTTCTCGCGCAGGTCGGTGTAGACGGCGTGGCCGGCCCAGTCCGGGTCGCTCGGCAATGGGTTGCTCGACGCGCCTTCGATCGAAGAGTTGCGCCAGCTGGTCTCCACGTCTCCGTCGCGCATGCGGCCGAGCGCCAGGCGCACCGCACGACGGTAGCCGGTGAGACCCCCCTTCGGCTTCGGAATGAACTCGTCGATGTCGCTCTCGTGCACGACGCAGTCGTACTGCAGCGAGGCGATGATGGGAATGGCAAGACTGCGCGGAATGGGCGTGACCAGGTTCACCCACTGGGAGGCAAGCCACGGAGTGAGCACGGGCAAGGCGGCGATAGCCCGCTGTTTGAGGCCGGCCTCGAGAGCGTAGCCGTTCATCATCTGGCCGTATCGCAGCACGTCCGGGCCGCCGATGTCGAAGGTGCGATTCACCTCCGGCGCAAGGTCAGCCGCGGCCTGCAGGTAGTAGAGCACGTCGCGCACGGCGATGGGCTGGATGCGGTTGCGCACCCATTTGGGCGCGGGCATATAGGGCAGCACGTCGGTCAGGTGGCGGATCATCTCGAACGAGGTCGAGCCGGAGCCGATCACCACTCCGGCCTGGAATGCGATCGTTGGTACGCCACTGTCGAGAAGAATACGGCCGACCTCCATCCGGGAACGCAGGTGGGCGGAGAGCGAATCGGTATCGGGGTGCAGCCCGCCAAGGTAGACGATGCGAGCCACGTGGGCTGCGGCAGCTGCCCGGGCGACGTTTTCGGCAGCAGTGTGCTCAATTTTCTCGAAGTCGCCGGCTGCGCCCATCGAGTGCACGAGGTAGTACAGCACATCGATGTCGGCGCAGGCGCGCTGCACGGAGGCCAAGTCGCCCAGGTCTCCCGCCACGATCTCTACCTGGTCCGCCCACGGCACGTCGCGCAGCTTCGACGGGGTGCGCACAAGCACCCGCACCTCGAAGCCCGCCTCCAGAAGCCTGGGAACCAGGCGTCCCCCAATGTAACCAGAGGCGCCCGTGACAAGTGTTCTGCGTAAAGTCATGCGGCGGAGTTTATCCCCTTATCCAGGCGGACTCCTGAGTGGATGCTCCGAGGCAGGTCACAGGACAGCCTTGGTGTGCCAGACCGTCTTCAGCTCGGTGAAGGCCAGGATGCGCGAGAGTGCCGGAGCTGCGGCATCCGCTCCCGACTCCGGCGGAAGTACCCGCTTGAGCGTGTCGGCCGCGCTGATCTGCAGCTCCACCCAGTCGAGGTCGCCCGCACCGACCAGGTCGAGGGCGTTGACATCGGCGTGGCTGGCGAGCCACGGGGCGATCTCGGCCGGCGAACCGGTCAAAATGTTGACCACTCCGCCGGGCACGTCGCTCGTGGCGAGCACCTCGCCGAGGCTGATCGCTGACAGCGGAGCGTTCTCGTTGGCGACGACGACGACCGTGTTGCCGGCCACGAGGGCTGGCGCGATCGCGCTGACCAGCCCGAGCAACGATTCATTTCCCTGCGGAGCGATGATCGCGACGACACCGGCCGGTTCGGGCACCGACAGGTTGAAGAACGGTCCGGAGACCGGGTTGGCGTTTCCGGCGACCTGCAGGTACTTGTCGGCCCAGCCGGCATACCAGACCCAGCGGTCGATGGCCTCGTCGACCTGGCCGCTTGCTACGGCGGCATTCACGCCCTCGCAGCTCATGATTTCGTCGATGAACTGCGCCCGACGCCCTTCGAGCAGTTCGGCAATGCGGTACAGCACCTGTCCGCGGTTGTAGGCCGTGGCGCCGGCCCAGCCGCCGAGGGCGCTGCGGGCGGCCACGACGGCGTCGCGGGCATCCTTGCGGCTGCCCTGTGCGGCGTTGGCCAGAAAGTCGCCCTTGTGCGAGAGCACCTCGTAGACACGGCCGGATTCGCTGCGCGGAAACGTGCCGCCGATGTAGAGCTTGTAGGTCTTGGGGATGGCGAGGCGGTTCACTTGGCGGCTTTCTTTGCAGATGCGGACTTCTTGGTGACGGGTGTCGTCACCGGGTCAGCGGCGGCGATCGACCGCGAGCCGCTTCTCACGGCGGGCTTGAGGTATGCGGCGAGGCCGTGACGGCCGCCCTCGCGGCCGTATCCGCTCTCCTTGTAGCCACCGAACGGGCTTGACGGGTCGAATTGGTTGAAGGTGTTCGCCCAGATCACGCCGGCCCGCAGCCTGTCGGCGACGGCGAGAATGCGGCTGCCCTTGTCGCTCCAGATTCCGGCGGAAAGACCGTAGGGGGTGTTGTTCGCCTTGGCGATGGCCTCGGCCGGGGTACGAAAGGTCAGTACCGAGAGCACCGGACCGAAAATCTCGTCGCGGGCAATGCGATGGCTGGTCGACACGTTGGTGAAGATGGTCGGCGCAAACCAGAAACCGTTCTCCGGAATGACGCAATCGGCACTCCAGCGTTCGGCACCCTCTCGCTGTCCGAGGTCGGAGAGTTCCCGAATTCGCGCCAGCTGCTCGGCGCTGTTGATCGCGCCGATGTCGGTGTTCTTGTCGAGCGGGTCGCCCAGGCGCAGTGTCTGCATGCGACGCTTGAGTCGGTCGATGACGTCGTCGTGAATGCTTTCCTGCACGATCAGGCGGCTGCCGGCGCAGCAGACCTGGCCCTGGTTGAAGAAGATGCCGCGCACGATGCCCTCGACGGCCTGGTCGATCGGGGCGTCGTCGAAGACGATGTTGGCGCCCTTGCCGCCGAGTTCGAGGCTGAGCACCTTGCCGGTTCCGGCGACCGAGCGGGCGATGGACCGACCGACCGAGGTCGAGCCGGTGAAGGCGACCTTGTTGACACCCGGGTGGTTGACCAGGGCCTGGCCGGTGCTTCCGTCGCCCGTGATGATGTTGACGACGCCGGCGGGCAGGTCGGCCTGCTGCAGAATCTCGGCGAACAGCAGCGCGGTCAGCGAGGTGGTTTCGGCGGGCTTGAGCACGACGGTGTTGCCGGCGGCGAGCGCCGGGGCGATCTTCCAGGCCAGCATCATGAGCGGAAAGTTCCACGGGATGACCTGGGCGGCAACGCCGAGCGAGGCCGGGTTCGGGCCGACTCCGGCGTGGTCGAGCTTGTCGGCCCAGCCGGCGTAGTAGAAGAACCAGGCCGCGACGAGGGGAATATCGACGTCGCGGGTTTCCTTGATCGGCTTGCCGTTGTCGAGGGTTTCGGCGACGGCGAGTTCGCGGGCGCGTTCCTGCACCAGGCGGGCAATGCGAAACAAGTACTTACCGCGGTCGCTGCCGGATAGCCGGGACCAGACCCCGTCGTAAGCGTGACGGGCGGCAGACACGGCGGCGTCGACATCCGCTTCGTTGGCGGTGGCAATCATCGCGATCGGCTGCTCGGTGGCCGGGTTGATGGTCTGAAACGGTGTGCCGCGGCCGGCCGTGAAGTCGCCGTTGATGAAATGGCCGTAGTCGCTCTTGAGGTTCAGTAGCGCCTGCGACTCGGGGGCCGGGGCGTAGTCGAGAAATTTCATGGTCGTTCCCTAGTCAATCGTCACGTAGTCGGGGCCGGAGTAGTGCCCGGTCGTCATCTTTTGGCGCTGCAGCAACACGTCGTTCAGCAAGCTGGAGGCGCCGAAGCGGAACAGGTGCGGTGTGAGCCACTCCTCCCCCACCGTTTCGGCAACCGTGACGAGATACTTGATCGCGTCCTTGGAGGTGCGAATGCCGCCGGCTGGCTTCACGCCGATACGCACGCCGGTGAGCCGGTGCCAGTCGCGCACGACCTCAAGCATGGACAGCGTCACCGGAAGCGTCGCGGCGGGCGCGACCTTGCCGGTGGAGGTCTTGATGAAGTCGCCGCCGGCCAGAATGGCAAGCCAGGAGGCTCGTCGCACGTTGTCGTAGGTGTTCAGTTCGCCGGTCTCGAGAATCACCTTGAGGTGGGCGAGCGAACCGTCGGCGCGGCGGCAGGCCTCTTTCACGGCGACGATTTCGTCGTAGACCTGGCCGAACCGGCCGGCCAGAAACGCTCCACGGTCGATGACCATGTCGATCTCGTCGGCGCCGGCCGTGACCGCGTCGCGCACGTCGGCGAGCTTGATCGCGAGTGCGGCACGGCCGCTCGGAAAGGCGGTCGCGACGGCAGCAACGTTGACGCCCTCGGTGGCGCCGGCGGCGTGCAGGGAGCCGAGCGCCGTCACGGCAGCGCCGACCATGTCGCCGTAGACGCAGACCGCTGCGACGCGAGGGCAGCCGGGGTCGCCCGGGTCGGGCACGAGCGCCTTGGCGACGAGGGAGCGCACCTTGCCGGGCGTGTCAGCTCCCTCGAGGGTGGTGAGGTCGATCAGGCCGATGATGGTGTCGATGGCCCAGCGTTTGGAGCTCGTCTTGATCGAACGAGTGCCGAGGTCGGCGGCGCGGGCTTCGAGGCCGACGGCGTCGATTCCGGGGATGCCATGCAGGTACCGGCGCAGGTTGGCGTCGGTGGCCTCCCCGCCGATCAGCGCGAGGGCGCGCTGATCGGGCTGGTAGGTGGCCAAGGGGCTACTGGTCATGGGGTGTCCTTTTGAGCGTTGACGCTGTTAGTCACTGGAGGGTTCAGTCGTGAAGCAGGGCGTTCGCGGTGTCCTCGTCGGTCACCAGCACGGTGCATAACCCGTTGCGCACGACGGCGCGAGCAATGGCGTGTTTGGAGGGTCCGGAGATCACGGCGATCGTGAGTGGGGCGCGGCGCAACTGGTCGATCTGAATGCCGACGGTGCGCTCGTTGAGTTCCGGATCGACGATCCGGCCGTTCTGGTCGATGTAGCGGCCGACGACGTCGCCGACGGCGCCACGGGCGACGAGGTCGTTGATCTGGGCGACACTCAGGTAGCCGCTGTCGACGAGGGCGGAATTCGCATCCGCCTGGCCGGCGCTAAAGACGTAGGCCTGCGCGTTGCGGGCCAAGGCGAGCACCCCGGCAACGGTGCGGTCGGCTTCCATCGCCTGCTTGGTTTCCAGGCGTTCGAAGATGGCGGGGCTCGGCAGCAGTGTGGCCGAACCGTCGGCCTTGTGAGCGATGGTCACGGCAGTGGATGCCGCGGTGCCGGTGCGCTGGTTCAGGCTGACGCCGCCGTTGATCTGCACCACGTTCACCCCCGGTGCCCAGCCCTGTTTCAGATGCAGGGAGACGTCGTGCAGGGTGCGACCCCAGCTGATGCCGAGTGTGCGCGGAATCGGGCGGAGGCTCGTGAGGTAGTCGGCGGCGGCCTGTGCGGTGCGCGACTGCAGTTCGGAGTCACTGGACACACCGGCGGAGGAGACCACGATCGCGTCGGTGAGGCCGGTCGATTCCCGCAGTCGGCGTTCGATCGGCAGGCGGCGCGCGCGCGGGTGCACGATCTCGATGCGAATGAAGCCGTTGGCCTTGGCGCTCGCAAGCAAGCGGCCGACCTTCCAGCGGGTCAGGCGCAGAATCACACCGATCTCGTCCTGGGTCTGATTTTCTTCGTAGTACAGCTCGGCAGCGCGGATGGACAGGAGTTCGTCGTTGTCGCTCATGTAGGTGGGCCGGTCCAATCGTTCGGGTCCAGCCTACGTCGACCAACCATCCGAATCAACAGCCGTGGGTATCATTGCTCATATGAGCAGATCAGCCTGATTGGGTAGGCGTGCAATCGTGCACCAGTACGATCAATTCATGAGCAGCACTGCCTGGCCCCGTTTCGTTCTCGCCGTTGATGTCGGGGGCACCAAGGTTGAGGCCGCCCTCGTCGACGAACGGGGAGTCGTGCTCGGGGCCAGCCGGCACCGAGCGGTAACCGGGGCGAGCGCTTCGAGCGAGCAACTCGCATCCGCTGTCCGCAGGGTCGTCGCCCAGACCCGCGCGGGTCTGCCCGCCGGCGCGGCCCTGATCGGGGTCGGGATCGGCTGTGCCGGGCCGATTCACCTGCAGGAGGGGGCGGTATCACCGCTGAATCTGCCGGTCTGGCGCGAGTATCCCCTGAAAGATCTGGTCGCCGCGCTCGTGCCCGACCTGCCGGTGCGCCTGCGCATGGACGGGCTGTGTATCACCCTCGCCGAGCATTGGGTGGGGGCCGGGCAGGGCGTCGATAATCTGATGGGCATGATCGTGTCGACCGGCATTGGTGGCGGCCTGATTCTCGGCGGCGTCACTGCGTCGGGGCCAACCGGCAATGCTGGCCACATCGGGCACATCGAGGTCGGCGGTTTTGACGTTCCGTGCGTCTGCGGCGGGGTGGGCTGTATTGAAGCGGTCGCTTCGGGACCGAAGACCGTCGCCTGGGCGCGTACACGGGGATTCACGGGCGAGTCGGGCGAAGACCTCGCGGCAGCCTATGCGGCCGCGGATCCGATCGCGGTGGCGGCCGTGGCGCGCAGCGGCCGTGCGCTCGGCCAGGCGATCGCCTCCGCGGCGACCCTGCTCGACCTCGATCTGGTCGCCATCGGCGGCGGATTCTCCAACGTCACCCCTGATCTGCTTGATTTTGCTCGCGCCACCATTGCCCACCGCGTGCAGTTCGCCTACGCCACCCGGGTGCGCGTGGTGCCATCGGCGCTATCGGGCGACGGCCCGCTGATCGGCGCCGCCGCGCTGATTCACCGCGCCGAGCTCGTGCCCTGACCGACAGTCAGCGGGAGCGAGCCAGGTCGTCCTCCAGCATGTGCGGACGCCCGATCACCGCGCCGGCGATGACGATGGCCAGTGCAATGACCATCAGAAAGAGGAGCGGCCAGGTCCACCCGCCAGTGAGATCATGTACCAAGCCGAAGACCAGCGGCCCGAGCGCTCCGAGGGTATAGCCGATGCTCTGCACGAAGCTGCTGAGCGCAACAGCGCCCGCGTGGGTGCGGGTGCGCAGGTTGATGAGCACGAGCGCGAGCGGAAAGAACAGTGGACCAAGGCCCGCGAGGCTGACCCAGAGCCAGGTCAGGGTGTCTGGCGCGAACAGCAAGCCCAGGTCGCCGGCCACGAACGCGAACACACCGATGTAGACGAGCGGCCCGACGTTGGTCATGCGGGCGGTGAGCACCGGAATAGTGAGTGCACAGGGAATACCCATGCCGGCGTAGACAGCCAGGAGCGTTCCGGCCTGGGCGGGGGTAACCCCGGCGGTGTCGACGAGCAACCGCGGAAGCCAAGCGAACATGGCGTAGGCGTTGAGCGACGAGGCCGCGAACACGCCGGTGATCGCCCAGGCAATCGACGACGTCCACAGGCGACCCAGAATCGTGGCGTCGGCCTCCTCGACCTCCGGGCTCGGTGTTCGCACGGCGCGGTGCCGCATGAGCAGGGTGATCCACGGTACGAGAGCGAGCAGGGCGAGCAGCATCCACATGCCGAGCGACACGCGCCAGCCGGCGGCGTCCGCTACCGGAACCGCGATCAGTGGTGGTACCAGCGTGCTCAGCGACACGACGGTGACGTAGAGGCTCGTCACGAGCCCGACGCGGTCGGGGAAGTACTTCTTGACCAGCGGCGGTAGCAACACGTTGCCGATGCCGAGCCCGGCGAAGGCGATGACACTGCCGATGATGAGCATGGTGATCGACCCCGACAGGCCGCGGGTGACGTGACCGACCAGGATTGCGACGAGGGCGAGTATGAGTGGCTGTTCGAGACCATGGCGGCGCGTGATCATGGGGGTGAAGATGCCCGAGACGGCGAAGCACACCGGCGGGAGCATGCCGAGCACCCCGAGGGACACTGCGCCGAGTGGAATGTCGACGTTGATCTCGGTCACGATCGGTGACAGGGCGGCGACCGCGTTGCGCAGGTTTGCCGCGACCAGGATGATTCCCAGAAGCGCGAGGCCTCGTCCCGCCCACAGTCGGCGGGAGACGGCGGTATTCACTCGGTCAGTCTAGGACCGAGCCGTGACCCGTTCCCGCTGCACGTCGGTGGCCAAATTTTTCAGGTCGTCCCAGCGCCCGGGTGTGACGAGGCCGGGGAGCAGCAGCGCCCACATCTCGGTCAGCCGCTGGTCGATGTCGCCGCGTCTGGTCAGCACGTCGGAGACCACCTGTACTCCCGTGAAGGCGGCCGTGAAAAAGCGTGCCGCACCGCTCACGTCGACCGCTGGATCCACATCGCCGTCGGCTATTCCCCGGCGCAGGAATTCCTCGCAGGTGACCATCCAGTCCAGATAGGGCGCGGACACCGGTGTTGCGAAGTTGACGGCTTCGATGGTCAGGCGCACCCCGGCACTGACGATGAGGTCATCGCGCAGCTGGCGAGCCAGTTCATACGACATCGAGACGAGGGCACGCAGCCCGGGCACATTGTTTTCGAGCAGCTGACGACCGGCACCAACCGATTGCTCGTGCTGGGCATCGATAATGGCGACCGCGAGGGCTTCCTTGGAATCGAAGTGAAAGTACAGCGCGCCCTTGGTGACACCGGCGGCGGCACTGACCTGCGCGAGGGACGTACTCCCATACCCGCGTTGTTCAAAGGCCGCCGCAGCGCCGCGAATTATCGCCGCGCGCGTTTCTATCGCTCGTGCTTGTTGTGGCATGGAACCCCCAGGACAATCAACCAGATCCCAGCGTACCTGTGCGCGTCTCTGCCCCGGGCCGACATGCTGGAGAGTGCACCCCTTCTTTGTGGCTATACAATAAGCATTCTGCGTGGTGATCGTTGATCCCGAAGTGACCCTGGCGCCGCGCCGGGGCGTGGAATGAACGATGGTTCCCGCGGGTGACTCTGCGGCGCTCTGACCGCCATCGACGAAACCGTCCGGACCGGTCACCTCGTCGTTGGCGACCGGACTGCACGTCGTCCCGTCGTTGGCAATGTCGGCATCCTTCACGACTGGCCGATCTGTTCCGAGGACACCTCGACTCGATTCTGGTCATAACCAGACGCCAGTCCCACTGTCGCCCAGTGAGAATAGTTCTTCCTCTGGATCACGCACGAACCCAGGCCGAGCTGCTCGTCGTAGACGATATCGACCCCTTCGATGTGATTGTTGTTTCACAGCGGTTCGAAAATGCGATTGGCAAGGCGCAACCCAGGCAGGTTGAAGACGGTTGAGCGCCAAAGAAAGTGATCAACTCGGTGGATGCGCTCTTCGGGCACGAGCTTGGCCCGGAGCGCGTTGAACGCGTCGCAGACCAAGACAGTGATCCGAGGGGTCACGGCAAAGTACATGGCCGGCTCCCACAATCAGAAGCGTGCGGACCAGCCGCGGCATCTGACCACCGTAGCTGTCATGATGGGCAAACAGCACCAGATGTTTAAGACTGTGCCGACTGACTACCCAGGATCGCGCGGACCCGTTCGACGTCATCGCGAATCTGCTCGATCAGCGGGTCGATACCCGAGTAGGCGACCATGCCGCGAATGCGTTCCACGAACGATACGTCGACGACGTGGTCGTAGAGGTCCAGGTCGACCTCGTCAAGCACGTACGCTTCCACCTGCTTCTGGGCGACGCCGTCGAAGGTGGGGTTGTTACCCACCGAAATCGCCGCCGGGTAGCGAGATCCGGCATCCGTCAGCCAGCCCGCATATACGCCGTCGGCGGGAATCAGGCCCTCGGAGTCGGCTGACAGGTTGGCAGTGGGAAAGCCCAGCTCGCGACCGCGAGCGGCACCGTGAACGACGAGGCCGCGCACTGTCGGCAGGTGTGCGAGCAGTTCTCCCGCCGCGGTCACGTCGCCCGTTCCCAGAAGCTCGCGAATCCAGGTTGAGGACACGCGGCGTTCGCCGTTCGGCTTCACGTCGTCGATTATGCGCACCTCGTAGCCGAACTCGACGCCGAGATCACGAAGCAGGGCAACATCCCCCCCGCCCCCAGCCCCGAACCGAAAATCGCGACCGACCAGCACGAAGCGGGCATGCAGGGCGGTGACCAAGATGCGCTCGATGAATTCCCGCGGCGGCAGGCTCGACAGGGTGTGGTTGAATTCGAGCAGCAGGGTGGCGTCGACCCCGGTCTCGGCGATGAGCTTGAGCTTTTGCTCGGCGCTGACCAGCGTGCCCGGGCAGGTGGCCGGCGAGAGCAGGGCAAGCGGATGCCGGTCGAACGTGACGACGACGGCCGCGAGCTGCTCTCGCGCGGCAATGGCCTGGAGCTCGGTGATGACCGCCCGATGCCCGGCATGCACGCCATCGAACTTGCCGATACTGACGGCGGAGGCGGGCCATCCGCTCGGTACCGAGTCGACCCCGTAGAGGGTGTTCATGCGCGGCCCGTACCGGCCGCCGTGCGGGATGCGGCGGACAACACCGGGTGGCGCGCGAGCCACCACATGCCGAGCAACGGCAGCACGAGCGGTATGAAGATGTATCCAACGCCGTAGATCGACCACACGGTGGCGTGCTGAAACAGGGCAGGGTCGACGAGGCTCAGTGTTCCGACAACGAGCACACCCAGCAGTTCGAAGCTGATGGTGACCCAGGCGATGCGATACCAGCGTGCGCTGCGCTTGATCAGTGCGGCCGTCGCGACGATGTAGACCACGGCGGCGAGAGCGGAGAGGGAGTACGCCAGCGGAGCCTCATCGAATGCCCGCACGATCTGCACGAACGAACGCCCCGTGGCCGCGAGGGCCAGCACACCGTAAACGGCGATAAGGAGTCGGCCGATGCCGCTCACCCGACTGGAAGGGGCGTGCACTTGGGTCTGGGAATCTGTCATCACTCGGCATTCATTAGAGCTCGGCCATCATCATTGCTCGGTAATTATCGCAGCATCCGCACCGCACCCGGAACCGGGTCAGCTGCCCTGCACGTTCCAGATCTGGTTCATTCGATACAGCATGACCGCGACCGACAGGCAGGTCACGCCGAGAATGACTGTACTCCAGCGGCTGCGTTCGACGAGGGCCCAGAATCCAGCCGCGACCGGCAGCAGAATGGCGCTGACCAGGTAGGTGTAGAACTCGAGCAGGCTGCCCGTGGCGTCGTTACCGGCCAGCGGCGCCGCGATCGCGGCCGCGAGCTGCACGATCAACAGCAGTTCAACAAGCGCGGTCACCCCCATCGTGAGGTCGGTGGGTTTACGCCCGAAGAGTCCGAGGAAGACGCTGAGCAGTCCGCCGGGCACGGCGATGGCCAGTTGCAGCCAGGTGAACCAGTCGATCATGAGGCGGGCGTCGATTCGCTCGGTTCGGGTTCGTCTGGCGGAAAGTTCAGCAGCGACCTGGCCTGGTCGCCGCGGTATTCGACCAGGCCGACCAGGCGGCCGTTGGGTGCAATGGCAGCGACCGGTCCGGTGGCACCCGCCTGCACGGCGCTCAGCACGGTGATGCGTTTGCCATGGCCGAGGTCGATCGCCTGCTCTGTCGACAGGTCGAGGCGTGGGAGCAGCCGGGTGGCGGCATCCGCTGGTGAAATAAGGTGCGCGGCGACATCGAGTTCTTCCAGCGTGGCGGCGTTCTCGAGGCGGAACGGGCCGATGCGGGTGCGGCGCAGTGCGGTGAGGTGCCCGCCGACGCCGAGGGAGAACCCGAGATCTCGGGCCAGGGCCCGAATATAGGTGCCGGAGGCGCACTCCACGCGCACATCGAGGTCGAGAAAACCGTCACGGTGCGTGCTCGAGCGCAGTTCGAATTCGCTCACAGTCACCGGGCGGGACGGCAACTGCACATCTTCACCGGCGCGCACCCGGGCGTACGCGCGTTTGCCGTCGACCTTGATGGCGCTGACCGCGCTCGGCTGCTGGCTGATGTCGCCGGTGAGGTCGGCGATCCCGGTGGTGACGGCGGCGGGGGTGATGGCGGCAACCTGCTCGGGCGTGGCACGGGTGAGTTCGTCGCCCTCCGCGTCATCCGTTGTGGTCGACTGGCCGAGGCGAATGGTCGCGAGGTATTCCTTGTCGAGGCCGACGATGTAGGTGAGCAGCCGGGTCGAGCTGTTGATGCCGAGCACGAGCAGCCCCGTCGCCATCGGGTCGAGGGTGCCGGCATGGCCCACCTTGCGGGTTCCGGCCAGACGCCGGGTTCGGGCGACAGCGTCGTGACTGGTCCAGCCCTGCGCCTTGTCAATGAGTAGAAGGCCGCTGGTCACTCCCTGAGGGTACCAGCGTGCGACTGGGGCCGCGGTCCGAATCGGGTGCGGGCTGTGGACCCACGGCGGCCCCGTAGTATGTGAGCCGTGAGAATCGCGGTGATCGGTGCGGGCGCCCTGGGCAGTACGTTTGCGTGCCTGCTCGCTGCGCAGGGGCACGATCTGGTCGTGACGATGCGCGGGGCAGCCCTGCCCACGGTGCTGGCCGACGGTATTCGCTTGACGGGTGGCTACGGTGACCGCTTCGCGCGGCCGCTGGCCGTTGAACGGCTGATTGAACCGTGCGATCTCGCGCTGATCTGCACGAAGGCGCAGGATGCTGCCGCCGCGATCGCCGAGAACGCCGCCGTGCTTGATGGCACCCCGGTGATCGTCGTGCAGAACGGGCTCGACGGGGTCACGACCGCGCAGCGGCTGCTGCCGCAGTCCGAGTGTTTTGGGCTGATCACGATCATTGCGGCCCACTATGAGGGGCCCGGTCGGGTACGAGTGACGACGACGGCGCCCAGCTATCTCGGCCGCGGCATCGGCCCGGTCGATGCGGGGACGCTGCGCTGGCAGGCGGTGCTGGGCGCCGCCGCGCCCACTCTGGCCCTCGAAAACTTCGTCGGCGCCCAGTGGACCAAACTCGTCGTCAACATGCTCAATGCCCTGCCTGCTATCACCGGGCGCAGCGTGCAGGAGGTGATCGGGCAGGCGGGCCTGCGCCTGTTGATGACCCGGAGTATGCGCGAAACCGTGCGGGTCGGCCTCGGCAGGGGGGTGCTGTTTGGCTCGCTGCAGGGCCTCTCCCACCGGCGACTGCGTGTTTTTGCGCTGGCGCCGATCTGGGCGGGCCAAGTGCTGCCACTGTCGATGCGCTCGCGCATGGGTACGGTGTTGAACCAGGGTTCGACCCTGCAGAGCCTGCATCGTGGCCAGCGCACCGAGATCGATTTTCTGAACGGGGCGGTCGTGCGTGCTGCAGCAGCAGCCGGCGTGGTCGCGCCCGTGAACGCGCTGCTGACCGAGCTCGTGCACGAGGTCGAACGCAGTGGTGCTTTTCTCGCACCGGCCGAGGTTTGCGCCCGGTTTCGGTAGCCCGGCAGGCGCGGCCAAGCGGATGCGCAGCAGCTTGCTCGCTCGCTCAGCAGCGGTCGGTCAGCAGCGGTCGGTCAGCACGCGGCGCGGGGCCTGTTGGTTCGTCGTGTCGACAACGGCCGACACGATGTCGCGTGGGTGTACCTCGGCGAGGTAGCGCGGATCGGATTCGGTTCCGGGTGCGCCCTCCAACAACACGCTGTACAGCCAGAGTCCGTGCAGTTCGGGACGGTTGATGTAGTCGCCGTCGATGATCAGAATGGCATCAGCGGGAGCGGTCTGCCAGGTCGGTTGAATCCAGGCGTCCCGGTCAGGATCAAATTCTTCGGTGACGAATCCGGTGCTGCCGCCCATGCGAAACGGCTCGACGAGCACCCGGCGCAGGGCCGAGTCGTCGTAGCCGACCCGGTACGGATGGTCGCTTGAATCGGCGCTCTTTGAATCGGCGCTGTTTGAATCGGCGCTTCTTGAATCGGCGCTGCGGGAATCGGGCAGCTCCGGCGCGAGCCGCTGCCGTTCGGCGCGTGAGCGCTGAAAGTAACGCAGGCTCGCCCGGAACACGTGCCGTTCGTCTTCGCGGAACACCGCGGCCAGGTCGTCGGCGAAGGCTGCGCGACCAGCGGCATCCGTTCCATCGATGGCAACGATCGTGCGACCGCGGCCGTAATTGTGCAGGATCTCGGCGGCGAGGGTGCGCAGAAAGTTGATGCGCAAAGTGGAGACCAGCTTCATGAATCGAGCTTAGGTTAGAACAGATGAACGCCACACCCTCCAATCACGCCGCGCGCAGGCAAGCGACCACCGTCACCGCCACACTCAACGCCTGGTTCGTCGCCAATGCGCGCGACCTGCCGTGGCGCCGCGACGGTTTTGGGGCGTGGGGCATTTTGGTGAGCGAGTTCATGCTGCAGCAGACACCGGTGAACCGGGTCATTCCCCGGTTGGAGGAGTGGCTGGCGCGCTGGCCCACCCCCGCCGACCTCGCCGCGGTGCCGCCGAGCGAGGCGGTGCGGGCCTGGTCCAGCCTCGGGTACCCGCGACGCGCGCTGTGGTTGCACTCCGCAGCGGTACAGATCACCGATCTACACGGCGGCATCGTGCCCTCCGACATCGACGATCTGCTGGCATTGACCGGGATCGGTGACTACACCGCGCGGGCGGTGGCCGCGTTTGCGTACGGCCATCGGCATCCGGTCGTCGACACGAACACACGTCGGGTGATCGCCCGCGCCATCGCCGGCGCGGGTGAACCGTCTCCTCCCAGTCGCGGCCGGGACCTGCACGCGATGGGCCTGCTGCTGCCGGAGAGCGTGCACGAGGCTGCACTGTTCAACGCCGCGATCATGGAACTCGGTGCGGTCGTCTGCACCAGCCGCACCCCGCACTGCGATGTATGCCCGATTCGGAATGTGTGCGCCTGGCGGGCCGCCGGCTACCCCGAATACACCGGAACGCGCAAGACCGTGCAGAAGAAGTTCGCGGGCAGCGACCGGCAGGTGCGCGGCCTGATCTTGGCCGAGCTGCGCTCCACCCACCGCTCGGTAACGGATGCCGAGCTCGCCACGCTCTGGCCGGATGCGGCGCAGCTGCAGCGCGCGCTGGCCAGCCTCATCGCCGATGGACTGGCCAGACCGGCGCCCGATGGGTACATCCTGCCGGACGAGCTGGCTTCGCCGAGTACGATTGACCGGTGACGTCAACAACTTCTCCGGCTGCTTCTTTCGCCCCCATACCCGATGCTGATAGCCAGTACTCGGCGTTGCTACGCGACACCCTCGAAAACGGCACCAGGAAGGCCGACCGCACCGGAACCGGCACTCGAAGCGTGTTCGGCCGCCAGCTGCGTTTCGATCTGGCCGCCGGTTTTCCGCTCGTCACCACCAAACGGGTGCACTTCGCGTCGATCGCCTACGAGCTCCTCTGGTTTCTGCGCGGCGACTCCAACGTGACCTGGCTCCAAGAGAAGGGCGTACGCATCTGGAACGAGTGGGCCGACGAGAACGGCGAGCTCGGCCCCGTCTACGGGGTGCAGTGGCGTTCATGGCCCACCCCCGGTGGCGACACCATCGACCAGATCAGCCAGGTGCTCGACACCCTGCGCACCGATCCGGACTCCCGTCGCATGATCGTCTCCGCCTGGAACGTGGCCGATCTGCCGAACATGGCGCTCGCACCCTGCCACGCCTTGTTTCAGTTCTACGTCGCCGACGGCAAGCTCTCCTGCCAGCTCTATCAACGCAGCGCCGACCTCTTTCTCGGCGTGCCGTTCAATATCGCCAGCTACGCACTGCTCACCCAGCTCGTCGCCGAGCAGGCCGGCCTCGAACTCGGCGAGTTCGTCTGGACCGGCGGGGACTGCCACATCTACGACAATCACGTCGAGCAGGTCACCGAGCAGCTCTCGCGCACCCCGTTCACCTCCCCCACCCTGCGCATCAAGCCGGGCCGCACCAGCCTGTTCGACTACGACTACGACGACCTCGTGCTGGAGAACTATCAGCACCATCCCGCCATCCGCGGCCGGGTTGCCGTCTGATGATCGGCCTGATCTGGGCCCAGACCCTGGGCGGCGTCATTGGTGCCAACGGGCTCATGCCCTGGCACCTGCCCGAAGATCTCGCCCATTTTCGTTCCGTCACCCACGGCGGCGCCGTCATCATGGGCCGGCGCACCTGGGATTCACTTCCGGAGCGCTATCGCCCGCTGCCCGGCCGGCAGAACGTCGTGGTCACACGGCAGCGGGACTGGGCCGCGGAGGGGGCATCCGTTGCGCACAGCCTGGAAGATGCTCTCTCGCAAACCGAGGGGCCAGTCTGGGTGATCGGCGGCGCCGAAATCTATCGGCTCGCGTTGCCCTACGCCGACATTCTTGAGGTGACGGAGATCGACGCGGTGATTACCGGTGACACCTTCGCTCCCACGATCACTACCGGTTGGAACAACGTCGAGACGGGCTCGACAACCGGATGGCTGCGCTCCAGCGCCGGCCTGCCGTTCCGTTTCGTACGATACCAGCGGGCCCCCACCAGCTGACCCCGAGTCGCAAATCGCGCCTCAAAGTGCACCGGGCCCGGGCCCGGTGCGAGGTACTGCTACCGCTGTTAGTTTTTGGTGCTGGATTCGCCGGACTCGTCGGATTCGTCGGACTCATCGGAGCCATCGGACTCTTCTGAATCGTCGTCTTCGAGATCGTAGTCGCGCGGTTTCTTGTAGGGGTCGGCGTCGCCGGCGTAGGTGGCTGCACCCTTACTGTCGTTGGTTGCGCTGTCGCGATCGTGCGCTTCGCGCAGCAGATCATCAATGAGCGCGGCGTTCTCGGGGATTCCGTCGGCGATGAACTCAATCGACGGGGTGAGCCGTGCGGTGATGTTCTTGCCGACCTCGCTGCGCATGAGCCCGGTCGCGGCCTTGAGCGCGGCCGCGCTGTCGGTGCGCTCCTCGATCGAACCATAGACCGTGTAGAAAACGGATGCGTGCTGCAGATCGCCGGTCACCTTCACATCGGTGATGGTCACGAACCCGAGCCGCGGGTCGCGCAGGCCGCGTTCCAGTCGCTTGGCGATGATGACCTTAATACGGTCCGCCATCTTTCTCGCGCGTTCCGGATCTGCCATGACTTACTCCTTATCGAGAACGCTCTCGCGCTCGTATTGTGCCTACCTGCCCGTGCGGCGGTAATGAGGTAGTGGGCCCCCGCTTGGCGAAGACCCACTACCCCGAAACCTGCGAGTCGTTAGACGCGCGGCTTCTCCTTCATTTCGATGGTTTCAATCTCATCGCCAATCCGGATGTCGTTGAACTTGCCCAGTCCGATACCACACTCGAAGTCCGTGCGGACCTCGGTGACATCGTCCTTGAAGCGACGCAGCGACTCAATGCCCAGGTTGTCCCCCACCACGATGCCCTCGCGAATAACGCGAGCCTTGGCATTTCGGGTGATGGTACCGGAGCGCACGATGACACCGGCGACGTTTCCGAACTTCGACGAACTGAAGACCTCGCGAATTTCGGCGATACCACTCTGGATCTCTTCGTACTCGGGCTTGAGCATTCCCGTGAGGGAATTCTCGATGTCCTCGAGGGCGGAGTAGATAACGGAGTAGAACCGCACGTCGACGCCTTCGCGAGCTGCACGCTCACGGGCCTTCGTGTCGGGACGAACGTTGAACCCGATGATGATGGCGTTGTCGACGGTGGCGAGGTTGACGTCGCTCTCCGTGACCGCACCGACACCGCGGTGGATGATGCGCAGCTGAACCGAATCGTCGACCTCGATCTTGAGCAGCGACTCTTCCAGGGCCTCAACGGCACCGGAAACGTCACCCTTGATGATGAGGTTGAGCGACTCGACCTTGCCCTCTTCGAGTGCACGGGTGAAGTCTTCGAGGCTGATGCGCTTGCGGGCCTTGGCCAGCAGGGCGTTGCGCTCGGCAGCTTCACGCTTCTCGGCGATCTGACGTGCGGTGCGGTCTTCCTCGATGACGAGGAAGGTGTCGCCGGCGCGGGGAACGCTCGACAGACCCTGGACCTGAACCGCGCGGGACGGCGTGGCGGCGAGAACGGCAACACCGTTTTCATCGGCCATCGCACGAACGCGGCCGTAGGCCGTTCCGGCGACGATGGAGTCTCCAACATGCAGCGTTCCGGACTGGATGAGAACGGTTGCCACCGCGCCGCGGCCCTTGTCGAGGCGTGCCTCGATGGCGACACCACGGGCATCCTTGTTCGGGTTGGAACGCATGTCGAGTCCGGCGTCAGCGACCAGGAGCACGGCGTCAAGGATTTCCTTGATGCCGGTCCTGTTCTTGGCCGACACGTCGACGAACATGACGTCTCCGCCGTACTCTTCGGCGACGAGGCCGAATTCGGTGAGCTGCTGGCGCACCTTCTGCGGGTTGGCCCCGGGCTTGTCAATCTTGTTGACTGCGACCACGATCGGCACGTTGGCGGCCTGGGCGTGGTTGAGCGCCTCAATCGTCTGCGGCATGATGCCGTCATCGGCAGCTACCACAAGAATGGCGATGTCGGTGACCTGCGCACCACGAGCACGCATGGCGGTGAACGCCTCGTGACCCGGTGTGTCGATGAATGTCAGCGCGCGATCGATACCCTCGTGCTCGGTGATGATCTGGTACGCACCGATGTGCTGCGTGATTCCACCGGCCTCACCCTCGGCGACCTTGGCGTTACGGATCGCGTCAAGAAGCGCGGTCTTACCGTGGTCGACGTGGCCCATAACGGTGACGACGGGAGGACGAATCTCGAGGTCTTCATCGGTTTCGTCTTCGAGTTCCTGGTCAATGTCGATGTCGAACGCGAGCAGCAGCTCACGGTCTTCGTCATCGGGAGAGACCATCTGAATCTTGTAGCCGAGCTCGCTGCCGAGCACGTCGAACGTGGCCTCGTCGAGGGACTCCGTTGCCGTGGCCATTTCACCGAGGTGAAACAGTACGGTAACGAGGTTTCCGGGGCTCGCGTCAATCTTGTCGGCGAAGTCGGTGATGGATGCCCCCCGACGGAGACGAACAACGGTTCCACCGTCGCCGCGGGGTACGGATACTCCACCCAACGACGGGGCCTCGCGCAGCTCGAACTCTGCTCTCTTCGTGCGCTTCGACTTGCGCGCCTTGTTCTTGCCGCCACCGCGACCAAAGGCACCAGCGGTGCCACCGCCCGGGCCGCGACCGCGACCGGCTCCACCGCCACCACCGGCGGGGCGGGGCGGGCCGAAGCCGGGGGCTCCGGCCGGAGCGCCCGGACGCGTGAATCCGGGGCGTGCTCCACCGGCTCCACCCGGGGCGCCGCCGGGGCGCTGGAAGGCGCCGGGACGCTGACCGAAACCGGTTGGGCGTGCAGCCTGGCCGGGTCCGCCGGGGCGCGGAGCGCCGGGACGAGGCGCCGGAGGGCGCGGAATGTTGCTCGGTGTGGGTGTTGCGGGACGCTGGCCCATGCCCTGCGCGCTCGCGAACGGGTTGTTGCCCGGACGCGGCGGCTGGGCGGGTCGCTGGCCCAAGCCCTGGTTGCTGGCGAACGGGTTGTTGCCCGGTCGTGCTGCTCCCGGGCGAGGCATCCCCGGCTTGACCGGCGTAGCCGATCCTGCCGTAGTCTTCGCTTCTGGGGTGTCGGTGCTGGGCTTGTCGGCGACATCAGCTGCGGCAGCCCGGTCGGCAGCAGCAGCCTTCTGTGCAGCGGCAGCCTTCTCGGCGGCCTGGGTCTGGCGCTCGGCGACGGTGAGCGGTGCGACCGGAAGCGGCGCGGCATCCACTGCCGAGGTCGGTGCAGACTCGGCAACAACGGTGGCGACCGGTGCAGCGACGGGCTTCGGGCTGGGGCGAGCGCCCGGTTTGGCGCCGTGGCTCGGACGTGCGGGCGGTGCCGTGACGGCAGCACCAGCGGTGGGCGCGGGCGTTGCAGCCTTCGCGGCGGCACTTTCCGTCTCAAGAGCGGCGCGTAGGCGACGGGCTACGGGCGGTTCAACGCTACTGGACGGTCCTTTGACGAACTCGCCCATTTCTTTCAATTTAGCAAGGGCTACCTTGCTGTCGACTCCGAGCTCGGTAGCGATCTCGTGTACGCGTGGTTTCGCAGCCACAATTCTCCTGTTCCGGGTCTGCACCCGGAAAGGGGCAGACCGTTAGTAACGGACGGGTCTCATTTCGAGCCGCTCATTAGTTATCCATAAGCCAATTCAGCCTGTTCTCTAGTTGTTTCGCGTCCAGTGACCTGGTCACGCGAAAGGCACGCCCGAAAGCGCGTCGCCTTACGGCATCCTGAAAGCACGAGTCGCGGGCATGCAGCCACGCACCTCTACCGGGGATTGTGGCGGTTTCATCCACCACAATTTCTGATTTCCCAGCAACGATCCGCAAAAGTGAGGATCGAGGGGCGCGCGAACGGCAGCCAATACACGTTCTTACGGACTTCATCGTACCCCCTATTCGGCATCCTCCAGAATACTGTCGGGCTGAATGTCGATTTTCGCACCGGTCAACTTGGCTGCGAGGCGGGCATTCTGGCCCTCTTTACCGATCGCGAGCGAGAGCTGATAGTCGGGTACGAGGGCACGCACCGCCTTGATCGACTGATCGATCACGTAGGCGCTGGTCACCTTGGCCGGCGACAGGGCGCTTGCGACGAAGGTCGCGAGGTCGGGCGAGAAGTCGACGATATCGATCTTCTCATTGTTGAGTTCAACGGTCACGGCGCGCACGCGCTGTCCGAGTTCGCCGATGCAGGCACCCTTGGCATTGACGCCGGGTTCGGTCGCGCGCACGGCGATCTTGGTGCGGTGGCCGGCTTCACGGGCGAGCGACACGATCTCGACGACACCGCTGGCGATCTCGGGCACCTCGAGTGCGAACAGCTTGCGCACGAGCGACGGGTGGGTGCGCGACACGGTGATCTGCGGGCCCTTGAGTCCACGTCCGACAGCCGTGACGAACACGCGAATGCGCGCGCCGTGCACGTAGCTTTCGGTGGGAACCTGCTCCTCGGGGGGCATGATCGCTTCGATGGTGCCGAGGTCGACGTGAATCATGCGCGGGTTGGGACCCTGCTGAATGATTCCGGCGATGATGTCACCCTCGCGACCCTTGAACTGACCGAGCACCGCGTCGTCGGCCAGGTCGCGCAGACGCTGGTTAATGACCTGCTTGGCGGCGAACGCCGCGATACGACCGAAGTCGGTCGGGTTGTCGAGGGCTTCGCCGATGACATTGCCCTCTTCGTCGTGCTCGGGAATGTAAATGTCCACGTGCCCGGATTTGCGGTCGAGAACGACGCGCGCTTCGGGGACATCCTGGATGTCGTGCTTGGCGTCAGCAATCTTCGAAGCTTCAAGCTTCGTGACGTCCTGCTGGATGTGCTTGACATAGGCGGTCAGAATCGCCTGTTCGATGATTTGCACGAGTTCCTCGAAGGGAATCTCTTTTTCGCGCTCCAGTAGCCGCAAAACACTGAGGTCGATGTCCATGGCCGGCCTCCTCTATTCAGATCTTGCCGCCGCGAAACCGCGCAGCGGGCTGAATACTACGGTACCCGAATCTGCGGCGCCCCGTCACCCACTCGCCTGTGCGCGAAAAGATGGGCGGGGTCTTCACAGAACGGATGCTGCCGGCTCAGCCAGTCGGCAGCATCCGCTCTCGAAATATCGGGTTAGACGAAGTGCTTGGCAACGTCGGCGACGTCGATCTGCTCGCGCTCGCCGGTGCGGCGGTTCCACAGTTCGACGATGCCGTCGGCGGCGCCGCGGCCCACGATGACGATCCGCGGTACGCCGATGAGTTCGGCGTCGCCGAACTTGACGCCGGGCGAGACCTTACGGCGGTCATCGTAGAGCACATCGCGGCCGGTGGCCTCGATCGCGGCGACGACGGCCTCTGCGGTGTCGAAGACGATCTCGTCACGGCCGGTGGCGATCACGTGCACGTCGAACGGGGTGACCGATTCGGGCCAGATGAGTCCCTTTGCGTCGTTGTTCAGCTCGGCGATGACCGCGAGGATGCGGGTGACGCCAATGCCGTAGGAGCCCATCGTGACCGTGACCAGCTTGCCGTTCTCGTCGAGCACTTTGAGGCCGAGCACCTCGGCGTACTTACGGCCGAGCTGGAACACATGCCCGATCTCCATACCGCGAATGAGTTCGACCGGGCCGGAGCCGTCGGGGGCCGGGTCGCCGGCGCGCACGTCGGAGGCCTCGACCACATCGTCGACCCCGAAGTCACGGCCGGCGACGAGGCCGAACACGTGGCGGTTGTCTTCGCTGGCGCCGGTGATCCACTCGGTGCCGGCGACCACACGCGGGTCGACCAGAAAACGGATGCCGGTGGTCGAGCCCGCGCCGAGCACCGCGCCGTTCTCGCTCCACGGGCCGATGTAGCCCTTGACCAAACCGGGGTTCGTGGCGAAGTCGCCCTCATTGGCGGCCTCGACCTCGGCGGGAGCGAAGACAACCTCGACGCGCTTGAGGTCAACCTCCCGGTCGCCGGGAACACCGATCGCGATGAGCTCACGCGTTCCGCCCGGGCTCGTGACCGCGAGCACGACGTTCTTGAGCGTGTCGGCTGCCGTCCACTCGCGGCCATCGGGACGAGGGTGCTCGGAGTTGGCCTTGTCGACCAGCGTCTGAATGGTCGGGGTGTTCGGGGTGTCGAAGACCTGCGCGGCGGGCAGTGCGCTGAAATCTTTGTCAGCCGGAACGAGGGTGCGGAACGCCTCAATGTTGGCCGCGTAGCCGCCGGCACTGCGCACAAAAGTATCTTCGCCGACGGGGGTGGGGTGCAGAAATTCTTCGCTCTTGGAGCCACCCATCGCGCCGGCATCAGCTTGCACGATCTCGTAGTCGAGGTCGAAGCGGGTGAAGATGCGCTCGTAGGCGTCGCGCTGCAACTGGTAGCTCACGTCGAGGCCGGCGTCGGTGTAGTCGAAGGAGTAGGCATCCTTCATGGTGAACTCGCGTCCGCGCAACAGTCCGCCGCGCGAGCGGGCCTCATCGCGGTACTTGTCCTGAATCTGGTAGATCGACAGCGGAAGGTCTTTGTAGCTGCTGTAGAGGTCTTTGACGAGCAGCGCGAAGACCTCTTCATGGGTCGGTGCGAGCAGCATGTCGGAGCCCTTACGATCTTTCAGGCGAAACAGTCCCTCGCCGTATTCGTCCCAGCGGCCGGTCAATTCGTAGGGTTCGCGCGGCAGCAGGGCCGGAAAGTGCACCTCGTGCGCGCCGGCAGCGTGCATCTCTTCACGGATGATGCGCTCCACTTTGGCCTTCACCCGCAGGCCGAGCGGCAGCCAGGCGAAAATGCCCGGCGCCTGGCGACGGATGTAGCCGGCCCGCACGAGCAGACGGTGGCTGGTCACCTCGGCGTCGGAGGGGTCCTCGCGGAGAGTGCGGAGAAAGTAGTTGGAGAGACGTGTAGGCACCCGTCTACCTTACGCGCGCGCCGACATCCGCTCTCCCACGGTGTGTACTCACGATTCCCCGGCGACGATCCCGGGCGTGAAAAGCCAGATGGCTGAGGCCGGCCTGGCGTCGATCGTGTCTGAGCGGATGCGCGCTGCGCTCCAGCACTATACAGGTGGCGCCAAGTTTCCAGCTCGTGCCGTCAGCCCAGGATTGCAACTCGTCATAACCGAACTCGGCCAGGAGCCATTGCCAGGCTGGAAGCGCCGTGTGGAGGTCTGTCACCCGCAGTTCAACGTGGTGCAGCGATCCGCGAAGTGGTGACGTCATACCTCGAGACTTCGGCTGCCCGTGCACGACTCGGCGGATGTTCTCCTTCACGGTTGCCAGCGGCGACACGACGATTTGCTGCGTTCAGGACATCCTGGTGCGAGCGGCGGTTCAGGACATCCTGGTTCGAGCGGCGGTTCAGGGTCGCGGGAAGGGTGGAGCGGTGTTAGACCAAGTGAAGTTGAGATATGAGCACGTGCGACAAACGGTTCTCATCACCCGGTTCTCATCACCCGGTTCTCATCACCCAGTTCTCATCACCGACACGCAGCACTTTACAAAGCAGAATTCAATCTAAATTGATATCAGCAAATTACTGAGATTCTATCGTTTTTATGTGCTTTTGGGGCTATAATTGTGGGTGAAGGAGGCACCGCCGCCATGACCCTCACCGCCCCGCCCGCCGCCGCCGGCTCCACCCCGGATCCGGTGTCCTCCCGGGTCGCGGCGATAGCTCAGGCCGGTGCGATTCTGGCCTCCGCGTTGGACGGGGTGCGGTTTGGTCACCTCGACGATTCCGAGGCCATCGCGGTGATGAGCGCTCTAGAGGGGCTGGGGCGCAGGGTGGATGGGGCCAGACTCCGAGCCACCACCGACATCGGTGCCCGCGCCGACACCGACCTCGGCGCCGGGTCGCTGGCCTACCGAAACGGCTGCCGCACCCGCATTGATTTCATCACCCAACTCGCCGGCATC
>NZ_JAJAYI010000107.1 GCF_026786305.1 Cryobacterium sp. | reverse complement strand
TTCAGGAGTGAACCAGCCAATGCCTCCCAAGAGCCGTCAGACCAGTGGTGCAAGGACGAAGCGCCGCAAGGAGAAGAAGAATGTCTCCCACGGCCACGCCCACATCAAGAGCACCTTCAACAACACCATCGTCTCGATCACTGACACCACCGGTGCGGTCATCAGCTGGGCGTCCTCAGGTGGAGTTGGCTTCAAGGGGTCGCGCAAGTCGACCCCGTTCGCCGCACAGCTGGCTGCCGAGTCGGCTGCCCGCCAGGCGCAGGAGCACGGAATGAAGAAGGTTGACGTCTTCGTCAAGGGACCAGGCTCAGGCCGCGAGACCGCGATCCGTTCGCTTCAGGCAGCTGGCCTCGAGGTCGGATCGATCAACGACGTGACGCCGCAGGCTCACAACGGATGCCGTCCGCCCAAACGCCGCCGCGTCTAAAGCACTCGCTGTCAGCTCGACGGGCCCGGTACTTGATTGTTACCGAGCCCCGTCGGGACTCTTTTCTTTCAACTTTTCACACTCTCGTCATTGCAAGTGTCATATAGCGGACACTTAGCCGAAAGGAATCAACAGTGCTTATTGCACAGCGTCCAACGCTCACCGAAGAGAACATCTCGGAGTTCCGTTCACGGTTCATCATTGAGCCGCTCGAACCTGGCTTCGGTTACACCCTCGGCAACTCGCTTCGCCGTACTCTGCTCTCCTCGATCCCGGGCGCTGCTGTAACCAGCATCCGCATCGATGGCGTGCTTCACGAGTTCAGCACCGTTCCCGGTGTGAAGGAAGACGTCACCGAGATCATCCTGAACATCAAGGGCCTCGTTGTCTCGAGCGAGCACGACGAGCCCATCACCGCGTACCTGCGCAAGCAGGGTGCCGGCCAAGTCACCGCCGCTGACATTTCGGCTCCGGCCGGCGTCGAGGTGCACAACCCGGAACTGGTCATCGCAACCCTCAACGACAAGGCGAAGTTCGAACTCGAACTGACCATTGAGCGTGGCCGTGGTTACGTGTCCAGCACCCAGAACCGCAACGAGTTCTCCGAGGCCGGCCAGATTCCGGTCGACTCGATCTACTCGCCCGTGCTCAAGGTGACCTACCGTGTCGAGGCAACTCGTGCCGGCGAGCGCACCGACTTTGACCGCCTCGTCGTTGACGTGGAGACCAAGTCGGCTATCTCGCCTCGCGACGCCATTGCATCCTCCGGTCGCACCCTGACCGAGCTGTTCGGCCTGGCCCGCGAGCTCAACACCGCCGCCGAGGGCATCGAAATCGGCCCCGCGCCGGTTGACGCCGTGCTTTCGACCGAGCTTTCGATTCCGATCGAAGACCTCGACCTGTCGGTGCGCTCGTACAACTGCCTCAAGCGCGAAGGCATCAACAACGTCAGCGAACTGGTCGCCCTCTCGGAGAACCAGCTGATGAACATCCGCAACTTCGGGCAGAAGTCGGTTGACGAAGTAAAGGACAAGCTCGTCGAGCTCGGCCTGTCCCTGAAGGATTCGGTTCCCGGATTCGACGGCGCGCACTTCTACAGCGGCTACGAAGAAGAGACCATCTAAGGCTCGCGCTTCAACGCTGCCTTTCGATTTTTTGATACTGGAGATTAACAATGCCTAAGCCCACAAAGGGCCCCCGTCTCGGTGGCGGCCCGGCGCACGAGCGCCTCATGCTTGCGAACCTGGCCGCGGCCCTGTTCACCCACAAGTCGATCAAGACGACCGAGACCCGTGCCAAGCGCCTGCGTCCGCTCGCCGAGCGGATGGTGCAGTTTGCCAAGCGCGGCGACCTGCACGCCCGTCGCCGCGTTCTCGCGACGATCACCGACAAGACCGTCGTGCACGAGCTGTTCACGGTCATCGCCCCGCAGGTCAACGAGCGGCAGGGCGGTTACACCCGCATCACGAAGCTTGGTTTCCGCAAGGGTGACAACGCGTCCATGGTGCAGATGGAGCTCGTTCTCGAGCCCCTGACCCCCAAGGTCAAGCGCTCCAAGACCGCGACCGTCGCTGCGACGCCGGTCGGTTCTGAGAACGTTGTTGTCGACGAGGTCGTCGCTGACGACGTTGTCGTCGGCGACACCGACGCTGCTGAAGCCGTTGTCGAAGCGAATGCTGACGCACCCGTCGCCGAGGAAGCCAAGTAGCACCTGTTCCAGCAAAGAAGGGCCCGACTTCGGTCGGGCCCCTCTTTTTTCGTGTGCGGGTGGCGTGTGCGCGCCGGGCGGCGGATGCGGCGGCGCGGTTAGGCTGGAGACATGGTCGACCCGCGCACACCCCTGAGCCAAAGGGTGCCGGCCGACGCCGTGCTCGCCCTGCCCGTGCACCCCGACATCGCCCGGTGGCGGCCCGCGACTGACGCCGACGTGAACGGTATCTGGGAGCTGCGGCAGGCCATGGGCAGTGTGGACCACCCCAACTACCTCACCGCTCGCGGTGCCATCGCCGCCGACTTCGGCTACTCCCACTTTCACGCCGAGGTCGACTCGATCGTGGGGCTGGACGCCGCCGGGCGCATCGTCGCGAACGGCATGGTCATGTTCCCGCCACGGCAAGTGACCCTCGTGCGCTCGATCCCAATCGGCGGCGTGCATCCCGACCTGCGTGGGCGCGGCGTGGGCCGCGTGCTGCTGGACTGGCAGCTCGGTCGCGCGCGCCAGCAACTCGCAAGCTCACAGAAGACACTGCCCGGCTGGGTGTTCGCCTACGCCGACGAACGGGCTCCGCACGCCGCACGCCTATTCGCGTCGGCGGGCATGCAGCTCACCCGGTACTTCCTCACACTGGAGCGGGCCCTGGATGCGCCGGTGCGATCGGTCGAGCCGGCCGTCGGCATCCGTATTGCGCAATACCGACCCGAGGACTCGGCTGCCGTGCACGCGACCCGCGATGACGCCTTTCTGGATCACTGGGCGAGCCAGCCGATGAGCGATGAGAACTGGAATGCGTTTGTCGGCGGCCGGTGGTTTCGCGCGGACCTCTCCTTCGTGGCGTTCGGCACGGACGAGAACGGAACCGAACATGTGGTCGGTTTCGTGCTGGCCACGGCGAACGAGAACGTCTGGGCCACGCAGGGTTTCACCGGAAGCTACATCGACCTGGTCGGTGTGCGGAGCGGATGGCGCGGCCGCCACATCGCGCAGTCGCTCCTGGCCGCCCAGCTTGCCGGCGGGCAGGCCCTCGGCCACGAGAAAGTGACCCTTGCGGTCGACTCCGACAGCCCCACCGGCGCGCTCGGCCTGTATACCGGCATGGGTTTCGTGCCCACGCACCGCAAGATGGCCTACACCCTCGAGTTCTAAGAACTGGCCCCGTTCGTGGCCGCGTGGATAGGGTGAAGCATGACCGATCACACGAGTCCGCTCTCCGCGCGGGTGACAGCTCACGCGCAGCTGCCCGTTCCCGAGCACGCCGACGTCGCACGGTGGCGGGCAGCAACGCCCGCCGACATCGACGCCATCTGGGAGCTCGAGAAAGCGACTGGCCGGGCCGACCACCCCAATTACGTGGTCGAGCGGGAGGAAGTCGGCGAGGCCTTCAATTTCTCCTTTGTCGACGTTGACAGCGACACACTCGTCGGCCTCGACGCCGATGGCCGCATGGTCGCCCACGGGCTCGTGGTGCTCCAGCCGGGGCAGCAGACCCTCGTAAAATCCACCCTGGGCGGGGGAGTGCTGCCCGAGATGCGCGGCAGAGGTATCGGTCGTGAACTGTTGAATTGGCAGGTCGCTCGCGCCAGGCAGCAACTGGCGACCTCAGACCAGCTGCTGCCCGGCTGGATCGGAGCTTCTTGTGACGAGCGGGCCCCGCAGAACGGCCGCCTCTACGAACGGGCCGGACTGCTCTGCACCCGGTACTTTCTGTCGTTGGACAGAATGCTCGCCGACCCGATTCGCGATGTTGAGCCGGCCGACGGCATCCGCGTGGCCGGGTATACGCCCGAGCTGTCGGCCGCAGTGCACGCCGCGCGCGATGTGGCCTTCATGGACCATTGGTCGAGTCAGCCGATTCCCGACGAAAGCTGGAACGCCTACGTGACGGGCCCCTCGTTCGTCGACGACCTCTCGTTCGTCGCGTTGGGAACCGACCCCGACGGCAGCGAGCACGTCGTCGGCTTTGTCATGTCGAGCGTGAACGAGGAGGACTGGGCAGCAGCCGGCTACCGCAGCAGCTACATCGGCCTCGTCGGCGTGCTGAGCGGATGGCGCGGCCGCCACATCGCGCAGGCACTTCTAGCGGCGCAGCTGGCCGCCAGCCGCGCCGCCGGGCACGAGCGTGCCACCCTCGATGTGGACTCGGCGAGCCCGACCGGCGCGCTCGGCTTGTACACCGGCATGGGCTTCTTCGCCACGAACCGCGAGCTCGCTTACGTGCTCGAGTTCTGAAACCTCAGCGGTAGGGCGCTGGGCGGGGCGCGTCGGGGTCGCTCAACAACCAACTGTCATCGGGCAGCGGCGGCACCGCCGCGAGACGGTCGAGCGCGCCGCCCACCTCGTCCGCGTAGAGCTGGCCGCCCATCGGACCCGGGTGCACGTGATCGCCGGCCAGCAGGTCGAGCCGCCCCGCGATCGTGTCGTGCCAGTTCGCGAGCTCGACCCGGCGATTGCCCGCAGCGAAGTCGGCGAGCATCGTATTGACGCCGTCGGTCCAGTTTCGCTCGGCATAGGCATTGACGAGCACAAGATGCCGGTCCGGGCCAAGAATGCGCAAGATTTCGGTAAGTTCGGAGGCGGTGATCGGTCCGTTTGTGCCGAGCCCGATCACGACGAGCGGATGCAATTGGCCGGCGGCCTTCAACGCCACCAAGATGTCGTCTGCGGAATACATGCCACGCGAGACCGAAGCGTCAACGGTCATACCCGCAAAGGTGGCCTGCAATTCTGGAGCCGAGGCCAGCATGACCGAGTCACCGATGGCCGTGATCGGGCCGTCGGTGAGGTCCGGGGCTGTCGCGAACTGGCGGGCCGCCTCGGCGGCGGCGGCAGCGTGCGCGGCATCCATTGCCCGTTGGCCGCGTTCGATGCGGAGCTGCGCCGTGGTCTGCACGGGTGCGGCGACGACGGCAGCCGTGGTGCCACCAAAGAGCAGCAGAGACAGCGCGGCCGTCGCCGCGACCAGGCGACGACGACGGGTGGGGCCGGTCCACAATGCACCGATCCGACGGATGCTGCCGCGCGCGCCGACGCGCCGAATCGGCAATTCCAGCCAGCGGTACGACAGGCCGGCCAGAACGAGGGTGATGACCGTGGCGAGCATGCCGATCGGCAGCAGGCTGCCAGAGCGCGACGACGGTGGCCACAGCAGTTGCAGCAGGACGAGCACCGGCCAGTGCCACAGGTAGATGCCGTAGGAGCGTTCACCGAGGTAGCGCAGCGGGGCGCTGTCGAGCAGCCGCCCGAACCGGCCGCCGCGCACGCCGGCCCAGATGGCGACGGCGGTGGCCAGGCTCACCGCGACGAGGCCGCCGCGATAGGTGGCGGTGCCGTCTTCGGTCAGCCAGAATGCGAACGCGATGATCGCCAACAGCGCCGCCCCGCCGAGCCACGGACGCAGCCGGGGCAGCTCGTTGCGCTGCCCGCTCGGGCGCCGCAGCAGCACGGCGAGGGCGGCACCCGCAAACAGGCCAAAACTGTGCGTGTCGGAGCCGTAGTAGACCCGGGTCGGGTCGGCGCCGGGCTGGTAGAGCACGCCCATCCACAGAGCTGACGCGACGAACAGCGCGGTGACGAGGGCCAGTCGCACGCACGGGCGGCGAATCAGCAGCACGGCGAGCAGGATAAGTGGCCAGACCAGGTAGAACTGCTCCTCCACGGCAAGCGACCACAGGTTGCGCAGCAGTTCGGGCTCGTTGACGCTGAAATAGCTGGCATCGTTGGCGATCGCCACCCAGTTGTAGCCGAAGGTCGCGGCGCCGAACAGCTGAGCGCCCAGCCCGACGAGCACATCACCGTCGATCAGGAACGCGATGGTGCAACCGATCAGAATCACCGGGATGAGCGGGGGAATGAGCCGGCGGACGCGCCGCTGCCAGAACCGCCGCAACGAGATGCGCCCAGTGCGGGTGTGCTCGGAGACGAGCAGCCCCGTGATCAGGAAACCACTGATCACGAAGAAGACGTCGACGCCGATGAAGCCGCCCGGCAGCAGAGCCGGAAAGAAATGGTAGAGCACGACGGCAATGACGGCGAGGGCGCGCAGTCCGTCGAGGCCGGCCAGGTGACCGCTGCGCGGGGATAATCCCGGGGCATTGTTCGGCCCGAGTACCGGCGCGTTCACCGGACCGATTGCAGCAGCGGTTGACCGAGTCCTCCCGGTGAACGGGAACGACAGCGGGGAACGAGTCATGGGCAATACGAGATTTCTTGGCACGCGCACGGGGCGAACCAGGGACCGGGTTCAACGATAACCCGCGCGCGCCGCCTAGGCTTACCCTCGTGAATCTCTTTGTGCCCCGCGCCGCTCATGCAGCGCTCGGCTCCACGCGCATCCGCCTCGACCTCGCCTATGACGGCACCGATTTCACCGGCTGGGCCCGCCAGCCGGGCTTTCGCACCGTGCAGGCCGACATCGAAAACGGCCTTGCCGGCATTCTGCAAAGCTTTCCCCCGCACCCCACCCTCATCGTCGCTGGCCGAACGGATGCCGGGGTGCACGCAGCCGGACAGGTCGCCCACTTCGATCTCACCGCCGAGCAGGTTCACTCCCTCGTGCGCATCCAGCGCGGCACCGGCAACCGCCCGCCGGTCGATCTCGGCACCGCCGTGCTGCGCCGCCTCGGCGGCATCCTCGTGACCAAGCCCGACATTGTGCTGCGCCGCGCCACGGTCGTGCCCGGCGGTTTCGACGCCCGCTTCTCGGCCCTGTGGCGCCGCTACCAGTACCGCATTGCCGACCCCCTCGCCCTGCGCGACCCGCAACAGCGGATGCGCACCACATGGCATCCGTTTAAACTGGATCCTCTGGCGATGGACGCCGCGGCGGCGACCCTGGTCGGCCTGCACGACTTCGCCGCCTACTGCAAACCACGCCCGGGCGCGACGACCATTCGCACCGTGCAGGACTTTCGCTGGCACCGCGACGCCGACGGCCTCCTCATCGCCACCATCAAAGCGGATGCCTTCTGCCACAGCATGGTGCGCGCCATGGTCGGCGCCTGCGTCGCCGTGGGGGAGGGGCGGCTCGACGGCAGCACCCTCGCGCACCTGCACTTCGACAAGCACCGCATCAGCGAGTTCAAGGTGATGCAGGCGCACGGCCTCACCCTGATCGACGTCGGCTACCCCGACGACGCCGAACTGGCAAAGCGCGCCGTTGATACCCGCAACCGGCGCTCGCTGCCGGTTGTCGTCGCAGACTAGGCGCTGGCTCACCCTCGCCAGCCCAAGTTGCGCCCGTGGCCTGGGCCGACTAACGTTGACCCTTGGTGTCTGTGCGTTGCAGCGCGGCACCCGAACGTGAGCCCTCCATCGACAGCGTTCTCCCCATGAGAACACGCCCGGAGCGGGATTCACGAACACCTCCGTTCGAAAAAGAAGAAAGCAGCACAACAGTGACGCGCACTTACACCCCCAAGGCAAGCGAACTCCAGCACGACTGGGTTGTCATCGATGCCACCGATATCGTCCTCGGACGTCTGGCCAGCCACGCGGCAATCCTGCTCCGCGGCAAGCACAAGGCCACCTTCTCCCCGCACATGGACGGTGGCGACTTCGTCATCATCGTCAACGCCGAGAAGGTTGCCCTCACCGGCAAGAAGCTCGACCTGAAGATCGCTTACCGCCACTCCGGTTACCCGGGCGGCCTCACGGCGACCAACTACTCCGAGATGCTCGAGAAGCACCCGACCCGTGCGGTTGAAAAAGCGATTCGCGGCATGCTGCCGAAGAACTCGCTCGGTCGCGCCCAGCTCACCAAGCTGAAGGTTTACGCCGGCCCTGAGCACCCTCACTCCGCTCAGCAGCCCAAGCCGTACACCCTCAGCCAGGTCGCGCAGTAGCGCCGGCAACCAGACTTCTCGACTCTTAGATAAAAAGGATTCCCATCATCGTGGCGAAGATCGCAGACCAGATTGACCAGGCTCCGGAGAGCTACTCCACCGAGACTCCGGCCGAAACCGCAACCAAGGCGCCCCGCGCCGTCCTCAACGTTCCCGGCGCAGCCGTGGGCCGCCGCAAGCAGGCCATCGCCCGCGTGCGCATCGTCCCCGGCTCCGGCACGATCGTAGTCAACGGCCGCGAGTTCGCCGACTACTTCCCGAACAAGCTGCACCAGCAGCTCATCAACGACCCGTTCAAGGTTCTTGACCTGCTCGGCTCGTACGACGTCATCGCGCGCATCACCGGTGGTGGCCCGTCCGGCCAGGCCGGCGCCCTGCGCCTCGGCATTGCACGCTGCCTCAACCTGATCGACGAAGAGAACAACCGTGCCATCCTCAAGAAGAACGGCTTCCTCAGCCGCGACGCTCGCGTCAAGGAGCGTAAGAAGGCCGGACTCAAGAAGGCCCGTAAGGCACCTCAGTTCAGCAAGCGCTAACCCGATAGCCGACGACGATATGACTCGTCTCTTCGGCACGGACGGCGTTCGGGGCCTGGCCAACCGTGATCTCACGGCTGGCCTGGCCCTGAGCCTTGCCCAAGCCAGCGCCGCCGTGCTGACGCGTGGCCGTCGCGCCCAAGCACGCATCGAAGCGGGTCGCCGACCCGTCGCCGTGGTCGCCCGCGACCCGCGAATTTCCGGTGAATTTCTCACGGCTGCCGTCTCGGCCGGTCTTGCCTCCAGCGGTGTCGACGTACTCGACGCCGGGGTCATCCCGACGCCCGCCGCAGCGTTCTTGATCAACGACATCGGTGCCGACTTCGGTGTGATGATTTCTGCCTCACACAACGCGGCGCCCGACAACGGCATCAAGATCTTCGCCTTCGGCGGAACCAAACTTCCCGACGACGTCGAAGACCGCATCGAGTCCTATATCGGTCGCGACGCCCTGATGCCGATCGCCGGCGACGTGGGACGCATCCGTCGTTTCGCCGACGCCGAAGACCGCTATGTGGTGCACCTGCTCACGACACTGCCGCACCGCCTCGACGGCATCCACGTCGTTCTCGACTGCGCCCACGGCGCTGCCGCCGGCGTATCGCCACAGGTATTCACGGATGCCGGTGCTCACCTCACCGTGATCGGCGCCGACCCCGACGGCCTCAACATCAACGACGGCGTGGGCTCGACCCACCTCGACAACCTCGCCAAGGCCGTGCTTGAGCACGGCGCCGACATCGGCATCGCCCATGACGGCGATGCCGACCGATGCCTGGCCGTGGACCGTGACGGCAACATCGTCGACGGTGACCAGATCATGGCGATTCTCGCCGTCTCGATGGCCGAACGCGGCGTGCTGAAAGATCGCACGCTCGTCGCGACCGTCATGAGCAACCTGGGCCTGCGCAAGGCGATGGCGGCCAACGACATCACCATGGTGCAGACCAAGGTCGGTGACCGGTATGTGCTCGAAGAACTCAACGCCCATGGGTATTCACTCGGCGGCGAACAGTCCGGTCACGTCATCATGACCAAGTTCGCCACGACCGGCGACGGCATCCTCACCGGGTTGCACCTCGTGGCTGAAATGGCCCGTACCGGCAAGACGCTGGCCGAGCTGGCCGCGGTGATGACTGTTTTCCCGCAGATCCTGGTGAATGTGCGCGGGGTGGACCACCGCGCGCTCGGTTCCGACGAGGTGATCGCGGACGCGATCCGCGACGCCGAGGCCGAACTGGGCGAGACCGGGCGGGTTCTGTTGCGCCCGTCGGGCACCGAGCCCATGGTGCGCGTGATGGTGGAGGCGGCCGACCAGCCGACCGCCGACCGGCTCGCGCACCGGCTTGCCGCGGTAGTGCTGGAGCGCCTCGCCAACTAGCGGCTGCCGCCGGTCGACGGCGCTACTTCAGCAGAGCCACGTCGGAGACGAGCGCAATGTGCGCGAGCATGGCCTGCTCGGCGTGCTGCGGCTGCCCGGTGCGGATCGCCGCGGCGATCACCCGGTGCGACGCGAGCGACTGCTGCGGCCGCCCGGGCTGCCCGAGCGACTCGAGTCGCGTCTCGAGGATCATCTCCGCGATGAACGTCATCAGCTGGGCGAGCACCGCGGAATGTGCCGCCTGGGTCACCGCCTGATGGAACAGCTCGTCGCCGTGTGCGCCCTTGCCACCCGCTGTGATCTCCGCCGCCATGGTCTCCAGTGCGGCGTCGATGGCAGCCAGGTCAGCATCCGTTCGTCGCTCGGCAGCCAGGCCCGCCAGTTTGACCTCGAGTGTGCTGCGCGCCTCCACGATCTCGGGCAGCCGGCTGCGGTGCTCACGCAGATCCCTGATGACGGATGCCACGCTCGGCCGGTAAACCAACACCGCGCCAGTGCCGTGCTGTACGTCGATGACTCCGAGCACTTCCAGGGCGACCAGGGCCTGGGCCAGTGTTGCCCGCGATACCCCGAGCCGCTCCGCGAGGTCCCGTTCGGCCGGCAGCAGATCACCGGGGCCGAGCTGTGCGGAATCGATATAGCCGAGGATTTGGGTGACCAGCTGCTCGTACAGCCGGGGCTTCAGCACCCGGCGCAGTGGTGCGGGCACCCGTGGCTGCTCGCTCATACGCGACTCCTCATCGATTGTCCTCATTCTAGTCCTCTTGACACAGTGACCTACTGTCTAGGAGGATAGGCCAGTGGGCCACTGCGGTCCACCCCGCGTCCTCTGGAGGAACAACGATGTCCGCTCCCGTTCTATCGATCATCATCCTGGCGGTGATGTTCCTTCTCGCCACGCTTCTACCCCTCAACATGGGCGCGCTGGCCTTCGTCGGCGCCTTCCTGCTCGGCGCCGTTTTCCTCGGCATGGAGACCTCCGATATTCTCGCCAACTTTCCCGGCGGGCTCTTTCTCACTATCGTTGGCGTGACCTACCTGTTCGCCATCGCGCAGAACAACGGCACTATCGACCTGCTGGTGCAAGGGGCCGTGCGTCTGGTTGGCAACCGGGTCGGCCTCATCCCGTGGGTGATGTTTGCCATCACCGCGCTGATCACCTCGGTGGGCGCACTCTCGCCAGCCGCCGTGGCCATCATCGCGCCGATCGCGCTCAACTTCGCCGGTAAGTACAAGATCAGTCCGCTGCTGATGGGCATGATGGTCATCCACGGCGCGCAGGCCGGTGGCTTCTCGCCGATCGCCGTCTACGGGGTCACCGTCAACGGCATCATGGACCAGACCACCCTCGAGTCCAACCCGACCGCCCTCTTCCTGGCCAGCCTCGGCTTCAACCTCATGATCGCCGCCATTCTGTACGTCGTGCTCGGCGGGCGCAAGATCGTCACCGCACGCGTCGCGACTTCGTCGAGCAGGCCGCCGAGGTGCGCCTGTCGGCGAGCGTCGGCATCCGTGCCGCCGGTGACGTCACCTTCAAGGGCTTCGGCTCCGGCATCTACGGACCGCGCGATCCGGCCGGAACCGCCGCCATCACCACCGCTCCCGCACCGTCCGAGACCCGCGCCGAGCGCATCCCGCAGATCATCACCATCATCGGCCTGATCGCCCTCGCCGTGATCGCCCTCGGCTTCAGCGTGGACGTCGGCTTCGTCTCCATCACCATCGCGGTTATCCTCGCCCTGGTCTCGCCCAAGGCACAGAAGGGCGCCGTCAACAAGATCAGCTGGTCGACCGTGCTGCTCATCTGCGGCATGCTCACCTTCGTGGGCGTGCTCGAAGAGGCCGGCACCATCGAGTACGTTTCCGACGGAGTCGCCCAGCTCGGCATGCCACTGCTGGCCGCACTGCTCATCTGCTACATCGGCGCCGTGGTCTCCGCGTTCGCCAGCTCCACCGCCATTCTGGCCGCCCTGATCCCGCTGGCCGTGCCGTTCCTGGCCACCGGCGAGATCGGCGCGGTCGGCGTGATCTGCGCCCTCGCCGTGGCCTCCACCATCGTGGACGTCTCCCCGTTCTCCACCAACGGCGCACTGGTGCTGGCCAACGCGCCGGAGGAGGTCAATAAGGAGAAGTTCTACAAACAGATCCTCGGCTACAGCGGCATCGTCGTGGTCGCCGGCCCGGCGATCGCCTGGCTCATCCTGGTCGTCCCCGGCTGGCTGTGACACCGACCACGCACCGATCGGAAAGTAGACCATGACCCCCCCCCTTGCTCCGGATGCTGCCCCCCGCGGACCCCTCACCGGTTACCTTGTCGTCGACCTCAGCCGTGCCCTCGCCGGACCCCATGCGAGCATGATGCTGGCCGACCTGGGCGCCCGGGTCATCAAGGTGGAAACGCCGGGCACCGGGGACGATACCCGGGGCTGGGGCCCGCCGTTCGTGGGACCGGACACCGACCGGCAGTCCACCTACTTTCTCTCCTGCAACCGCAACAAGGAGTCCATCGCTCTCGACCTGAAGAGCGAGGACGGGCACCGGGTGCTCAGCGATCTGGTCGGGCGGGCCGACGTGGTGGTAGAGAACTTCCGGCCGGGAGTGCTCGACCGGCTGGGGTTCTCGACGGCGCAACTGCACGAGCTGAACCCGGCCCTGGTCATCCTCTCCATCACCGGGTTCGGCCACGACGGGCCGGAGTCCAGCCGCAGCGGATACGACCAGATCCTGCAGGGTGAGGCCGGGCTGATGTCGCTGACCGGCTCCGGCCCCGACGACCCGCAGCGGGTTGGCGTGCCGATCGCGGACCTGCTCTCCGGCATGTATGGAGCGTTCGGGCTGCTCGCCGCCCTGTTGGAACGCGAGCGCACCGGTCGGGGACAGATTGTGCGCACGTCGCTGCTCGCGGCGATCGTGGGGGTGCATGCTTTCCAGGGCACCCGCTCGACCGTCGCACACGAGGTGCCGCAGGCGCAGGGCAACCACCATCCGTCCATCGCGCCGTACGGACTGTTCCACTGCCGCGGTGGCAGCGTGCAGATCAGCGTCGGCAGCGAGAAGTTATGGACGACGTTCGCCGCGGCGTTCGGGCTCGACGCCGGCCGGCCGGAGTACGCCTCCAACGGCGACCGGGTAGAGAACCGGCGCCTGCTCATCGACGACGTGGAACGGGTGTTCGCCGATTGGGTGCCGGAGACCCTGCTGGCCCGGCTGAACGAGGTCGGCATCCCGGCCGGCAAGGTGCGCAGCCTGGACGAGGTGTACGCCTGGGACCAGGTGCACTCGCAGGGCCTGGTCATCGACGTCGACCATGCTGTGCTCGGGCCGATCACCCTGCCAGGGCCGCCCGTGCGCTTCTTCGGACCGGGCGACGCGACCGAGACCACCAACCGGTCCCACACCGCTCCGCCGACCCTGAACCAGGACGGCGACGCCATCCGCGTCTGGCTCGCCAGCGCAACCGGGGACTGTGACATGACGGCAGACACCGATACGACGGCAGACACCGATACGACGGCAGGCACCGCCATGACCGCAGGCACCGCCATGAAAAGAGGGTACTGAGATGACCGCAGACAGCGTAAAGATCCGCCACCTGAACGCCACCGAGCTGATCGGGGTCGTGCTCGACCTGGGCTCGTTCGAGAGCTGGGACAAGCCGATCAGTGACCCCGGACCGGATGCCGCCTACCGCGCCGACTTGGAGAAGGCCCGGGCCCGCAGCGGACTGGATGAATCCGTTGTCACCGGCCGGGGACGCATCCGCGGTCGCGAGGTGGCCGTGATCGTGAGCGAGTTCGCCTTCCTCGCCGGGTCGATCGGGCAGGCCGCCGCCGACCGCATCGTCGAGGGCGTGGAACGCGCCACCCGCGAGGGCCTGCCCCTGCTCGCCGGGCCGGCCTCCGGCGGCACCCGCATGCAGGAGGGCACGCTCGCGTTCCTGTCCATGGTGCGTATCACCGCCGCCGTGCGCGCCCATCGGCAGGCCGGCCTGCCCTACCTGGTCTACCTGCGCCACCCCACCACCGGCGGGGTGATGGCGTCTTGGGGGTCGCTCGGGCACGTGACCGTTGCCGAGCCGGGTGCGCTGCTCGGTTTCCTCGGCCCGCGAGTCTACGAGGCACTTTACGGCACCGTCTTTCCCGCGGACATCCAGACCGCCGAGAACCTGTTCGACAAGGGCCTGGTCGACGCGGTCGTGCCACCCGAGCAGCTCGGTGAGATCGTGGACCGCGCGCTGAGCATGCTGGTGCAGCAGCCCAGCGACGCCGTGCGGCCGCCGGCGACGCTCGAGGTGACGGCGGCGGATGCTGAGGCCTGGGCATCCGTGGAGATCTCTCGCAATCCACGCCGACCCGATCTGCGTCAGCTGCTGGCCTGGGGCGCGCGCGACGTGCTGCCGCTCAATGGCACCGGCCAGGGCGAGAAGGATCCGGGACTGCTGCTGGCGATCGCCCGCTTCGGCGAGCAGTCCTGCATCGTGCTCGGACACAACCGCCGTCGGCCGTCGCAGAACAACGCGATGGGGCCGGCGAGCCTGCGTGAGGCCCGGCGCGGCATGCGCCTGGCCGAGGAGCTCGGGCTGCCACTGCTGACCGTGATCGATACCTCAGGGGCCGCGCTGTCCCGGGAGGCGGAAGAGGGCGGACTGGCCGGTGAGATTGCCCGCTCGCTGCACGACCTGATCGGACTGCGAGCACCCAGCGTGTCGGTGCTGCTCGGCCAGGGCGCGGGCGGCGGGGCGCTCGCGCTGCTGCCCGCGGACCGCACCATCGCCGCCCAGCACGCGTGGCTGAGCCCGCTGCCGCCCGAGGGCGCGAGTGCGATCGTGCACCGCAGTGTGGACTTCGCGCCGCAGATGTCGGCCAAGCAGGGCATCAACGTGGCGGCGCTGGTCGCCGACGGGCTGGTCGACCACGTCGTCGACGAGCGTCCGGATGCGGCCCTCGAGGCCCGGCCATTCGCCGAGCGCATGGCTGCGGCGATCGAATACGAACTCGCCACGCTGGCGCTGATTCCGGTGGTGCAGCTACTGCCGGCGCGAATAGCGAAATTCCGTACTATGGGCCGGCGCGGGTAATTGGGTCAGACCTTTCGCAGGAGCACCTTGGAGACGGCGTGCGTGGGGTCCTTGCGCAGCACCAGGGTCGCGCGCGACCGGGTGGGGCGAATATTCTGCAGCAGGTTGGGCTCGTTGATGCTGGTCCAGATGCTGCGCGCCTTGGCGCGAGCCTCATCGTTGGTGAGGTCGGCATAGCGGTGAAAGAAGGAGTTGGGGTTGGCGAACGCCCCGCGCTGCAATTTGAGAAAACGCTCCTCGTACCAGCGGGCGATGTCCTGGGTGCGAGCATCCACGTAGATCGTGAAGTCGAACAGGTCGCTGACCGAGAGGCCGTGGCCAGGCCCGGGCGGCTGCAGAACGTTGAGGCCCTCGACGATGAGAATGTCGGGCTGCCGCACGACGATCTGCGCGTCGGACACGATGTCGTAGCTCAGGTGCGAATAGAACGGTGAACGAACCTCGGGGGCGCCGCTCTTGACCGCACTCACGAACCGCAGCAGCGCACGTCGGTCGTAGGACTCCGGGAAGCCCTTACGCTCCATCAGGCCCCGGCGGTTCAGCTCCGCGTTGGGAAACAGAAAGCCGTCGGTCGTCACGAGTTCTACCCGCGGGGTGTCGTCCCAGCGGGCGAGCATTTCGCGCAGCAGCCGCGCGGTGGTCGACTTGCCGACCGCGACCGAGCCGGCCACACCGATCACGAATGGCGTCGGGCGGGCGCGTTCGCCCAAGAATCCACTGGTGGCGCGGTGCAGCGTGCGAGCATTCGCCGCGTAGAGGTTGAGCAGGCGGCTCAGCGGAAGGTAGACGTCTGTCACCTCGTTGATGTCGAGCGGCTCGCCGATGCCTCGCAACTGCACGATCTCGGTCTCTTTGAGCGGCAGCAGAGTGGTCGGCGCGAGGGCTGCCCAGTCGGCTCGGTCGAGTTCCACAAAAGGGGTACCGTGACCGTTAATTACAGGGGCCAGCACCGGATCGGACATTCCCCCAAGCTTAGTCCGACTAAAATCGACTTCCATGTGCGGAATCGTAGGTTATGTCGGAAGCAATAAGACGGTTGACGTTCTCATGGGAGGGCTCGGACGGCTCGAATATCGCGGATATGACTCCGCGGGGATCGCCGTCATCGACGAGTTCGGTGTGCTCAACACGGCCAAGAGGGCCGGCAAGCTCTCTGCCCTGACCAGTGAGCTCAAGGCACACCCCATCAACAACGGTAAGACCGGTATCGGTCACACCCGCTGGGCCACCCACGGCGGCCCCACCGATGGCAATGCGCACCCGCACCTCGGCGACAACAACAAGCTCGCCCTCATTCACAACGGCATCATTGAGAACTTCGCGCCGCTGCGCGACGAACTACTCAATGAGGGCTTCACCTTTCTGAGCGAAACCGACACCGAGGTCGCCGCGGTGCTGCTCGGCCGTGAGTACCAGCGCGTCGGCGATCTGGCCGAGGCGTTCCGCACCATCGTGGCCCGCCTCGACGGCGCCTTCACGCTGCTGGCCGTGCACCAGGACCAGCCGGGCGTCGTCGTCGGCGCCCGGCGTAACTCCCCCCTCGTCATCGGCCTCGGCGACGGCGAGAACTTTCTCGGCTCCGACGTCGCCGCGTTCGTCGAGTACACCCGCCGCGCCGTCGCTATCGGCCAGGACCAGATCGTCACCATCACGCCCGACAGCGTCACCGTCACCGACTTCGACGGCAACCCGGTCGAGACCGAAGAGTTCGACGTCGCCTGGGACGCCTCGGCGTCCGACAAGGGCGGCTGGTCCAGCTTCATGGCCAAGGAAGTCTCCGAGCAGCCGGATGCCGTCGCGAACACCCTGCGCGGCCGCATCACGGACGGCCGCGTTGTGGTGCCCGAACTGACCGAATTCGGCGATGACGTGCTCGCGGGCATCCGTCGAATCGTCATCGTTGCCTGCGGAACCGCCGCCTACGCCGGCCAGACCGCCAAGTACGCCATTGAAAAGTGGGCCCAGGTGCCGGTGGATGTCGAACTCAGCCACGAATTTCGCTACCGCGACCCGGTGCTCAGCGACGACACCCTGGTGATCTCGATCAGCCAGTCCGGCGAAACCATGGATACGCTCATGGCCGTCAAATACGCCATGTCACTCGGTGCCAAGGCGATCTCGATCTGCAACACACAGGGCGCGACCATCCCGCGCGAGTCCGACGCCGTGATCTACACCCACGCCGGCCCGGAGGTTGCCGTGGCGTCGACCAAGGCCTTCGTGGCCCAGATCACCGCTCTCTACCTGTTTGCCCTGCACCTCGCGCGCGTGCGCGGCAGCCTCACCGAGGCCGCGCAGGCCGCGCAGGTCGCCGAGCTGCAGGCCATTCCGGAGAAGATTGCGACCGTTCTCGGCGTCGAAGACGAGGTGCGCCAACTGGCCCGTTGGATGAGCGACACCCGCGCTGTGCTGTTCCTCGGACGCCACGTCGGTTTTCCGATCGCGCTCGAGGGTGCGCTCAAACTCAAGGAGCTCGCCTACATTCACGCCGAAGGCTTCGCCGCCGGTGAGCTCAAGCATGGCCCGATCGCGCTGATCGAGCCTGGCCAGCCGGTGTTCGTCGTCGTGCCGAGCCCGCGCGGCTCCGCCCACCTGCACCCGAAGGTCGTCTCCAACATTCAGGAGATCCGCGCCCGCGGGGCCCGCATCATCGCCATCGCCGAGGTCGGCGACGCCGCTGTGCTGCCGTTTGCTGACACCGTCATTCACATTCCGCTCGCCGCGCCCCTGTTCGAGCCGTTGCTGGCCGTGGTGCCGTTGCAAATGTTCGCCATGGAACTTGCCATCGCTAAGGGCCTCGACGTCGACCAGCCGCGTAACCTCGCAAAGTCCGTCACGGTCGAGTAACCCCGATGATCAAGGGCATCGGGGTTGACGTGGTCGATCTGGCGCGGTTCACCCGCCAGATCGAGCGCACGCCACGCCTCGTACCGCGGTTGTTCGCCGAAAGCGAACGCGGCCTGCCGGTGCACTCCCTCGCTGCGCGCTTCGCCGCCAAGGAAGCCCTGATCAAAGCGCTCGGCGACAGCGCAGGGGTCACCTGGCACGAGATGGAAATCGTGAACGACCCACACGGCAACCCCGAATTCAGGCTGAGTGGCGCGGCCCTCAGAGCCGTGAAAGATCGTGGTATCAGCCGGGTGCATGTCACCATGACCCACGACGCGGGCGTGGCCTGCGCGTTCGTCGTCGCAGAGGGTCAGCAATGAGCGGGTTTCGCGAGGCCGTGATCGACCTCGCCGCGATTCGCAGCAACATGGCCCACCTGCGCCAACTCGTCGGCACCCCGCACGCGATGGCGGTCGTCAAGGCCAACGCGTACGGTCACGGCGCGATCCCGGTGGCTCGCGCCGCCCTCGCCGGTGGGGCGGACTGGCTCGGCGTCGCTGACATCGACGAGGCACTGGCCCTGCGTGACGTCGGCATTGACGCACCGATTTTGGCCTGGCTGCACGACCCCGACGCCGATTTCAGCGCCGCCGTCGACGATGACGTGACCCTCGGGCTCTCGTCAGCGCGTCAACTGCAACAGGTAGCGGATGCGGCGGCGGAACTCGGCAGGACCGCATCCGTGCACCTGAAACTGGACACCGGGCTCAGCCGCAACGGAGTGCACGAAAACGACTGGGCCGAGGTGTTCGCGCTCGCCGCCGCACTTGAGCGGAGCGGACTGCTGCGCGTCGACGGGGTGATGAGCCACCTCGCCAATGCCTCAGAGCACGACGACCAGCAGGCGCTGGAGTGTTTCGAACGCGGCGTCGCTGAGGCCCGCGCCGCCGGCCTGACCCCCAACCTCGTGCACCTGGCCTCATCGGCGGCGGCGCTGAGACTGCCTGCCGCCCGCTTCACGATGGTGCGCTTCGGCATCACCGTCTACGGGCTGTCGCCGTTCGACGACGCGACGTCGGCCGATCTCGGGCTGGTGCCGGCCATGACGCTGCGCGGCCGGGTGGCCCTCGTGCGTCGGGTGAGCGCCGGCGCCGGCGTCTCCTACGACTATCTGTGGCGGGCGCCGCACGATTCCACGCTCGTGCTCGTGCCGCTCGGCTACGCCGACGGTATTCCGCGGCAGACGTCGGGCGAGGCGCTCGTACACATTCACGGCGAGAACTATCCGCTGGTTGGACGGGTGGCGATGGACCAGTTCGTGGTCAACCTTGGCGCCGATAACCCGGGCGTGGCCGTCGGTGATGAGGTCATCGTGTTCGGCGACCCCGCCACCGGAGCACCGAGCGCGACCGACTGGGCCGACGCGGCCGGCACGATCAACTACGAGATCGTGACCCGCATCGGCCACCGGGTGACCCGGCGACACATCAATGGCTGAGCTGCGTCGAACCATTCCGGATGCCGCAGCAATGCACCGGTTCGGCGTCGACCTCGCGCGCACCCTGCAGGTCGGTGACCTGATCGTTCTCACCGGACCGCTCGGTGCGGGCAAGACCACCCTCACGCGGGGCCTCGGTGAGGGACTGCGGGTGCGTGGAGCCGTCACCAGCCCCACCTTCGTGCTCGCGCGCACCCATCCGAGCCTCGTCGGGGGCCCGCCGTTCGTGCACGTCGACGCCTACCGTCTGAGCAGCGCCGTGGAACTCGACGACCTCGACATCGATTTCGCCCACTCCATCGTGGTCGTGGAGTGGGGCCGCGGCCTGCTTGACGGCATCACCGAATCTTGGCTCGACATCGAGATCGAACGGCCACAGGGTCGGTTGCAGGCAACGGATGCTGTGGCATCTGGGGCAGAAATCGATCTCGATCTCGATCTTGATCTCGACCTTGATCTCGACCTTGATCTCGACCTTGACGAGCCCCGTACGGTCACGATCACCCGGCACGGACCACGCTGGACCGACGACGCTGACTCACCCATTGACGGGATACCTCCACAGCCATGACTTTTCTGGAAGGTGTCATCATTCTTGTCGCTGGTATTGCGGCTGGCGTGATCAACGTCGTCGCGGGGGCCGGAACGCTCATCACTTTTCCCACGCTGTTGGCCCTCGGGGTTCCCCCGATCACAGCAAATGTCTCAAACACCGTTGGGCTCGTGCCCGGTTCGATTGCGGGCGCCTACGGCTACCGGCGGGAACTGGCGTCCCAGTGGCACGCGGTCGGTTGGATGGCTGTCTTCTCGGTCGTTGGCGGCGCTGTCGGCGGCTTACTCCTGCTGATTCTGCCCGAGGAGGCCTTCTCAGCGGTCGTTCCGTTTCTGCTGCTGCTCGCGGCGGGACTTTCAGCGGCGCAGCCCCGAGTCGCGCGATTCGTCCGGCGCAAGGCTCCGGCCGGCAGAGAAACCGACGCGCGCCCGGTGACCTTCGGGCTTATCCTCGGCATTCTCGGCACGGGTGTATATGGCGGTTATTTCGGTGCTGCCCAGGGAGTCGTGCTGCTCGCATTTCTGGGAATCCTGTGGTCGACCGACCTGCATCGGGCCAACGGAGCCAAGAACGTGCTGGCCGGTACGGCCAACCTGATCTCGGCGATTATCTTCATCTCCAGCGGCACCGTGGACTGGGTGATCGCCGTGCTCATCGGTGTCGGGTCGGCTGCCGGTGGGTGGTTGGGTGCACGCATTGGGCGACGGTTGTCGGCGCCGGTGCTACGAACAATCCTGATCGTGGTCGCGCTCACCGCGGCGGTCGTTCTCTTTCTGACCTAGGTAGGCTGAACGAATGCTGCTCTCCATCGATACCTCGGCCGGCACGAGCGTTGCTGTCGTCGATCGAGACCGCGGTGTTCTTTCTGAACGCGGCGAAAGTGACACCATGCGGCACGCCGAAGTGGTCGGCCGGCTCATTCAGGAATGCCTGACCGAAGCGGATGTAGCGGTGTCAGCACTGTCCGGAGTTGTCGGTGGGATGGGGCCCGGACCGTTCACCGGCCTGCGCGTCGGTATTGCCGCGGCCCGAGTCTTCGCGCTCGGCGCCGGAAAGACGCTGGTCCCCGTCATCAGCCACGACGCCATCGCCTATGGCCACTATCAGGCCGGCCACGTCGGACCGCTCCTCGTCGTCACCGATGCTCGCCGGCGCGAGGTCTACTGGTCGACCTACACCGGTGCCGACTCGGTCGGGCTGCCCGTACGTGCCGAAGCGCCCGGCCTGGCCAAACCCACCGAACTCGATGTCCCCGGCTGGGCGTACGCCGGCTGGCCGCGGCGGGACGCCGTTGTGGTCTCCGCCGGCGATCTCGGCATGGTCGCCGAACTGCGGTTCGCCCACGGTCGAGTGTCCGCCGCGAACGCGCCGCTGTACCTGCGATCACCCGACGTCACCGTATCGAACGGACCGAAGCGGGTGAGCCGATGACCTGGCAACTGCGCCGCGCGCACGGGGCCGACCTTGCCGCCATCATGCGCCTCGAAACCAGCATCTTCGAGAACGACGCCTGGTCCGCGCCCATGATGGCGCGCGACCTCGGCGACCCGGCCTGCTACTATCTCGTGGCCTTTCCTCCTGACGATCCGAACAACGTGGAAGCGTACGCCGGGCTGCTTGCGCCGCAAGGAGCCACCGAGGGCGACGTTCAGACCATCGCCGTCGCTGGCTCGGCGCGCGGACACGGGCTCGGCCGCACGCTCATGCAGGCGCTCATCAGCGAGGCCCGCAAGCGCGGCGCCCGGCTGATCTTTCTCGAGGTGCGCGCCGACAACCCCGGCGCCCAGCGCCTCTACGAACGCCTCGGATTCATCGACGTGGGGGTGCGCCGCGGCTACTACCAACCCGACAACGTCGACGCCATCGTCATGCGCCTGAATATTCCCGAACTGGAATCTATGCTCACCACGTCTACCGTGACGGTGCTCTCATGAATCGATTAGCCCCGCTTGTGCTCGGTATCGAGACCTCCTGCGACGAGACCGGCATCGGCATCGTGCGTGGGACCGCCTTGCTCTCCAACACGATCGCGAGCTCGATGGACGAGCACGCCCGCTACGGCGGCGTCGTGCCCGAGATCGCGGCCCGGGCACACCTTGACGAGCTCGTGCCGGCGATCAACGCGGCCGTCGCCGAGGCGGGCATCCGCCTGACCGATCTGGACGCCATAGCCGTCACCTGCGGGCCAGGACTCTCCGGTGCGCTCATGGTCGGTATCGGCGCCGCCAAGGCGCTCGCGGTCGCGCTCGACAAGCCGATCTATGCGGTCAACCACCTCGTCGGCCACGTTGGCGCCGACCTGCTGCAAACCGGCACCGAACCGCTCGAGTACCCGACGATCGCCCTGCTCGTCTCCGGCGGCCACACCTCGCTGCTGCTCGTGCGAGACCTGGTCAGCGACGTCGAACTGCTCGGCGAGACCATCGACGACGCCGCCGGCGAGGCCTTCGACAAGGTCGCCCGGCTGCTCTCCCTGCCGTACCCGGGCGGGCCGCAGATCGACCGGGTCGCCGCCGACGGCAACCCGAAGGCCATTCGATTCCCGCGCGGACTCAGCCAGCCCAAAGACATGGCCGCGCACCGCTACGATTTCTCGTTCTCGGGGCTGAAGACCTCGGTCGCGCGCTTCGTCGAACAGCGTCAGGATGCCGGCAAACCAGTGCCAATCGGCGATGTCGCGGCAAGTTTTCGGGAGGCGGTTGTCGACATTCTGCTCACCAAGGCTCTCGCCGCGTGCGCCGACTACGACGTGCCGCGCCTGCTGCTCGGCGGCGGCGTCATCGCCAACGCCCGGCTGCGTGCGGTTGCCACCCGGAGAACGGATGCTGCCGGCGTCGTGCTGCGCCTCCCGCCGCTGTCACTCTGCACCGACAACGGTGCCATGATCGCAGCCCTGGGCGCGCAGCTGATCATGGCCGGACACGAGCCGTCGACGCTGCAATTCGGCGCCGATTCCACCCTGCCGGTCGGCCAGATCCAAGTCTCGGGTTTGCCACTGTCGCTCGACGCACCGTAACGCGATAATCTGGCCGTGCGACCACCGAACGAAATTATGAAGGAGACCGCAAATGTCTGATCCCACCCAGCCCCCCGTCGACCCGGCGAGCTCGAAGCCTACCGACTCCAGCGTTCCGCCGGCATACGAAACTCCGGCCGCCCCGGCCTACCCGGCACCGGGTGCCCCGGCCGCTCCCGCCTACGGCCAGGCTTCGGCGTACGGCCAGCCACCCGCGTACGGCCAGAACCCGTACGGGCAGCAGAGCCCACAGGACAAGTACAACGTCTTGTCGATCATCTCGCTCGTTACCTCGATTCTCGGCATTTCGATTGTCGGTGTGATTACCGGCCACATCGGCATGAGTCAGATCAAGAAGACCGGCGAAAAGGGCCGCGCTCTGGCGCTCTGGGGCTTGATTCTTGGATACCTCGGCTTTGCCCTCGGCCTCATCGGGGGCATCATCATCGCCGCCATTGTCATCGGTTCCGCCACGACCGGCTCGACCTACTACAACTAACCCCAATCGGGCGGCCTCGAATGTGGCCACCCGACAAGTTTCCGACCGACACCGACCGAACCCGGTGGGCGGCCAGAGGACAGCTATGACTCCACCCCACCGGGACTCCGACACCTCGGCGCATCTGGACCACACGCGCGCCCCCGCGCCGCCCGGGAGTCAGCTCGACTGGGAATCGACGGTCACCGCTCCGACCGAGTTCGTGCCGTACACCTACACCGAGGCGGAGGTGGCGCGCATCACCAGCCGCCGCCGCCTCTCGGTCGCTTCCGTGATCTGTGGCCTGTTCGGGCTCGCCCTCGGCGTGATCGGTGTGTTCGGGTTGCCGATCGCGCTGATCGCGATCACCCTCGCGCTGATCGCGCGTACGACCGAAAATCGGGCGCGCACACTCTGGCGCAGCGGTCTCGTCAGCGGCCTCGTCGGCGTTCTGCTCGCGGCCGGCTGGGTCGTCTACATCAGCCAGACCCTACTGCCCCTGCTCTCAGGTACCTAACGCAGTTACCGCACGCGCTCCACGAGCAGCGCCACGCGATGCCCGGCCACCCGCGTCAGAATCAGCGTCGCCGACTCCGGCCCCTTGAGCTTCAATCGGGTGCGCAACGTCGCCGGGTCAACGTCGACGCCACGCTTCTTGATCTCCAGCGTGCCGATGCGTCGCGCAAGCAGCGCGAGCCGCAGCTTCTTCTCATCGAACGGAAGCGTCTCGAGTACCCGGAACGCGTTCGCGAACGGCGTTGGCGTGAGTGTGTCATTGGTCAGGTAGGCGATGCCCTCGCTGAGCATACGAGCATTCAGCGAGCGGGCCAGGTCGCCAATCAGGCGCGCCCGAATGACCGTGCCGTCAGGTTCGTAGACGTAATTGCCCAGTTCGCCCACGGGCGCGTCTTCGCTGTCGTCGGGAGCGGTCAGCTCTTGGGCGCCGCCAGCGGTCAGCAGCAGTGCCGATCGACGGATGCCGGGGCGCGCGAGGGCGCCAAACCACAGCCCCATCTCCACCAACTGGCCATCGACCGACACCCATTGGGCTTCGGCGTCGACCGGAATCTGATCGCGGTCATGACCGGGACCGAGCTTCATGCCGAGCGGCAGAGTTGTGGCGAGCAGGTAGGCGAAGTCGAGTGCGGGGGAGTAGTCCTCGGAGCGGGTCAGCCTCGTTGTGTTGCTATGCCCGCTCGTGCGACGGGCCGGGTCGAGCCAGACCGCGTCACAGCCGGTCAGATCGACAGTCTCGGCGTCGGCTTGCAACGCCTGAGCGTTCGGAAACGGCGCAAGGTTGAAGCTCGCTACGGTCGCCGTCACCTCGTCGGCATCAACGGCCAGGACCGGTAGATCCAAAGCGGCGAGGGCCATCGCGTCACCGCCGATTCCGCAGCCCAGGTCGGCAACCCGGGATGGGTGGCCGAGTGCGGCGGACAGTCCGGCGAATCGGCCGGCGTGCAATGCGGCGACTCGCAACCGGGTCGCCTGTTCCAGACCGGCTTCGGTGAACAGCATCCGCTCGGCAAATTCACCGAACTTGCCAACGGCTTTCGCTCGAAGGCGGGACTGGCTGAGCACGGCCGACACGAGCCCGGGCGCATGCCCGGCCCTACGCAGATCGGTGATCAGCTTGAGTACGTCTCCGTTGCTGTCGTACGGCGGCAGGGAGTCCAGCAGCCGTAAACTCGCGGGGGACAGCAGCTCGACGAGTTCGGTTCGATCCATGCTGCAACGCTACCAAAATGACCCCCTTCTGGCACTCACGTTGCGTGAGTGCCAGAAGCCCCCTAAACTTCACTTGGCACTCTCGCTGTGAGTCTGCTAACCCAAATCTTAGAAAGAGGTCAACCGTGTCGGTCTCCATCAAGCCGCTCGAGGATCGCATCGTCATCAAGCAGGTCGATGCCGAGCAGACCACCGCATCAGGTCTGGTCATTCCGGACACCGCGAAGGAAAAGCCCCAGGAGGGCGAAGTCGTTGCAGTCGGCCCCGGCCGCATTGACGACAACGGCAACCGCATTCCCCTCGACATCGCCATCGGCGACAAGGTCATCTACTCCAAGTACGGCGGAACCGAGGTTAAGTTCGGTGGCGATGACCTGCTGGTTCTCTCCGCTCGCGACGTGCTCGCCGTGGTCGTACGCTGAGTAGTTTCTTCACCACCTAGTCCCTAGACTGAAGCTCCCGAATGGCGTCGCCATTCGGGAGTTTTTGTGTTTTCAGGAGATCATTCATGACGGATGCTGCCGCACCAGCCCGCACGGCAGCCCGCTCCACGCACCGCACCGGGCTCATCTTCGGCGGCCTCGCCTACGCTCTGTGGGGTGTGCTGCCCCTCTATTTTCTGCTGCTCACGCCCGCGGGTGCCTTTGAGATCGTGGCCTGGCGGGTGTTGTTCTCCCTGGTCTTCTGCGCCCTGATCATCACGGTCACCCGCACGTGGACCGTGCTCGGGCGGGCCCTGCGGCAGCCGCGTCTGGTCTGGATCATGGGCCTGGCCGGTGTCTTCATCTTCATCAACTGGCAGACCTATGTGATCGCCGCGACCACCGGACACGTCGTCGAAGCGGCGCTCGGCTACTTCATCAACCCGATCGTCACGGTGCTGCTGGGCGTCTTCGTGCTGCGCGAACACCTGCGTCGGCTGCAGTGGATGGCCATCGGAATCAGCTTTCTCGCCGTGGTCGTGCTCGCCGTGGGATACGGCTCGCTGCCCTGGATCTCGCTCATTCTGGCGTTCTCCTTCGGGTTCTACGGCCTGATCAAGAAACGCGTCGGCCCGAGCGTCGACGCCGTGACCGGTCTCACCCTCGAGACCGCGTGGCTGGCCCCCGTTGCCGTCGTGCAACTTCTCGTCGTTTCGGGAATGTCCGGGCTCACCTTCGGCACCGTGTCGCCCTGGCACACGGCGGGCCTGCTCGCGGCCGGTGTCATCACCGCGGTTCCGCTGCTGTTGTTCGCCGCGGCCGCCCGGCGTCTGCCGCTGACCGTGCTCGGGCTCATTCAGTTCGTGGCTCCGGTGCTGCAGTTTCTCGTGGGTGTATTCATTTTGAACGAGGCGATGCCGCTCCAACGCTGGGTTGGATTCGGACTGGTCTGGGTCGCCCTGATCATCTTGACGCTCGACATGGTCGCCTCCGGTCGCGCTCCGCGCCGCAGTGCCCTCGAACCGGCCTGACCAGCCGATACGCTGAACCGACAGCCTTCCAGCTCGTACCAAAGGATTCTGATGCCCCGTCGTCCGCTCGTCGTCGTCGTTCTGCTGGCAGCCCTGGCTCTGGCCGGGTGCACGAGCGCACCGGCGGCCAAGCCGAGCTCCACCCCGGTCGCGGGCGTGACGACCGCCCCGAGCGGCGACGGAACGCTGAGCATCGGCACGCTGTTTCCGATGACCGGTGACAACGCCGCGAGCGGCGCCGCCCAGGTCGCCGGCACCGAACTCGCCGTGCGCGATATCCTGGCCGAGCAGACCACGCCCACCCGAGCCGTGCAGCTCATTCACCGCAACTCGGCCGGCGACCTCGCCGCGGCCTACGTCGACCTCGCGGCGCGCGGCGTCGACCTCGTGCTGTGGGACGCGACGACGACGTTACCAGCGGAAGCCGAGGCATCCGTGGGCAACGCCGCCATCGTCGCCCTGATCGATTTCGCAAACGGGGGCACGCCGCTCGCCGCCGCCGATGCGTTTACCGCGCGCCTGAAGACCGCTGACCCCGGCCTCGCCGGCACCGCGGGCGGCGCGGAAGCCTACGACGGGGTGATGACGGCCGCCCTGGCCGCCGTCATCACGGGCGACGATGGCGGCGCCTCGCTCGAAGCGGGCTGGCCCCGGGTGACGTCTGGAAGCGCCGTGTGCACCTCTTGGGGGGAGTGTGTGCTTGCCCTGAGCGAGACGCAAACCGTTGATTATCAGGGGATTACCGGCCGTCGTTCGTAACGATTTGATCGCTTTACACGGTTGTGACACGAACAGGTAGGTTTCGGGGCCTGTGATTGCCTACTCTGACACCACGGCAGTCAATCGGCTGACCAGACTTACCTCTCTTCAACCATCAAGGAGCAACATGAGCGTATTCGCGAAGGCCTCGGCCTCCCGCTCAGTTCGTACCCTCGTTACCGGCGTCGCCCTCATCGGCGTGAGTGCACTTCTGCTCACCGGGTGCAGCAACGGTGCCGCTACGGCACCGAGCGAATCCGCAGCCCCCGCTGCAGGTTCTGCTGACTTCAAGACGGTCGAGGCCGGTGATCGCAATCTTTCCCTGAAGATCGGCACCATCCTCCCACAGAGTGGTGGACTGGCCTTCCTCGGCCCGCCCGAAGAAGCGGGCGTTCAGCTCGCTGTACAGGACGTCAAGGACGCAAACCTCGGGATCGACATCGAAGCGATTCTTCGCGACTCGGGCGACACCACGACCGACACGGCGACCGTTTCGGTGACCGACCTGCTCTCGCAGGACGTTTCGGCCATCATCGGTGCCGCCTCGTCGGGCGTGACCAAGACCGTGATCGATCAGATCACCGGGGCAGGGGTTGTGGAGTTCTCTCCGGCCAACACCTCACTCGACTTCACCAACTACGCGGACAAGGGCCTGTACTGGCGTACCGCCCCCTCTGACCTGCTGCAGGGTGAGGTGCTCGGCAACCAGATCGCTGATGACGGCGTCAGCACGCTCGGTCTCATCGTCCTCAACGACTCGTACGGAACCGGCCTCGCCAAGGTGCTCACCGAGACCTTCGAAAGTTCAGGCGGCAAAGTCGTCGCGACCTCGCTCTTCAACGAGGGTGACTCCAACTTCGCGGCGCAGATCTCCGAGGTGACCGCCCAGAACCCTGACGCGATCGCCCTGATCACCTTCGACCAGTCCAAAATCATCGTTCCCGCGCTCGTCGGTTCGGGCTACCCCGGTGGGAAGCTCTACTTCGTTGACGGAAACCTGAAGGACTACAAGGCCGACTTCGCTGCCGGACTCATCACCGGCTCGAAGGGCACACTGCCCGGCCTCGACGTTGGAACCCTGGGAAATTTCACCGAGCGCCTCCTCAAGATCGACCCCACTCTGACGGACTACAGCTATGCGGCTGAGTCCTATGACGCGGTCATCCTGATCGCCCTGGCCGCCTATGCAGCCAACGACACGTCGGGTCAGTCGATTGCCGACTACCTCCGCCAGGTCTCGGGCGGCACCGGCGACGGTACCAAGGTGACGGACTTCAAGTCCGGCGCCGAGGCACTCGCCAAGGGTGAGCAGATCAACTACGACGGATTCTCCGGCCCGATCACGTTCGACAAGAACGGCGACCCGACCGAGGCGACCATCGGAATCTACGAGTACAAAGCCGACAACACGTACACCCGCATTAACTAGTCAGCGCCGGCCTTCGGGCGTGGCAGGAAGGGCCCCGACTCCGGTTGGGGCCCTTTTGCGTGCCCTGACCCGTTGTGGTCGAACACGTCGAGACCACAAACGATGCCGCCGAGGGCAGTGGGAACACAGAAGCGGGGGGGGGGGGGGGCGCGGGGGGGGCGCGGGGGGGCCGGGGGGGGGGGGGGGGGGGGGGGGGGGGGGGGGCGGGGGGGGCGGCCGCGGGGGGGGGGGGCGGGGGGGGGGGGGGGGGGGCGGGGGGCGGGGCCGCGTTCACCCCCCCCCGCCCCCCCCCCCCCCCCGCCGCCCCGGGGGGGCCCCCCCCCCCCCCGCGGCCCCCACGCCGGGGGGCCTGGCCCGACGGCTCCTCAGGGC
>NZ_JAJAYI010000106.1 GCF_026786305.1 Cryobacterium sp. | reverse complement strand
GATCGGGAGCGTCTACACGATCGGCGAGAAGTTCGGCACGATCGGCGTCGCGGTGTCGCCGGGCGTCGGGGGCGGGGCCGGCGCCGCCCCCCCCCCCCCCCCCCCCCCCCCCCCGGCCCCCCGCGACGCGAGAATGCCTACCCACCGGCGTGACACGAGCCGACCGGCCCCGGTTAGGGTTTTGGTATGAGAGTCTTCGCGCAGTCCCGTCGTCACCGGCGCATTCTGGCGACCGGGGTGGGCCTCGTCGCGCTCGCGGCGACGCTTATCGTGCTGCCCGCGCATCCGGTCGCTGCAGCACCACTGCCAGCTGTTGCTGCAGGCTCGGAACCGCCCGCCGCGTTCGACCCCGGCCTCATCATCAGCGACTACAACTTTTTCAACCCCGATGCCCTCACCGAGAGCGAGATTGCCGACTTTCTCGAACACCGTTCCTGCGCGCCGACCGACGGAGTGCCGTGCCTCTGGGAATACCGTGAAACGACCACCAGCCAACCGGCCAAGGGCGACGGCCACTGCCTGCCCTATATCGGTGCCGAGAACGAGCCGGCCGCCCGCATCATCGCCAAGATCGCGCAGGCGTGCACCATTAGCCCCGAGGTGCTGCTGGTGCTGCTGCAGAAGGAACAGTCGCTCCTAACCCGGCCCACGGCATCCGGTTATCTGCGCGCCACCGGCTACGGCTGCCCGGACACCGCCGACTGCGACGCCCAATACTTCGGCTTCTTCAACCAGGTCTACAACGCGGCCTGGCAGTTTCGGCAGTACACGCAGCACCCCGATCGAGCCTTTCAAATCGGCGCCGTCGACGTGGGTTTCAACCCGAATGCCGAGTGCGGGGCGTCGAGGGTGCACATTGAGAACCAGGCCACCGCCAACCTGTATAACTACACGCCGTACCAGCCCAACCCAGTTGCCGTCGATAAGGCCGGTGCCTGGGGTGACGCCTGCTCCACCTACGGCAACCTCAACTTTTGGCTGTTCTACAACGATTGGTTCGGTAACTCGACCCTCGAAGGGTACTCCGTCATGTTCGACGACTGCCTCAACTTCGTCGATGGACAGGCATGCGCGCCCGCATCACTGCTCCCGAACGTGACCGCTGCCAGTTAGCGCCGTTCGCTCGCGCTGTACACCCACGGCACCTGGCCGATCTCGAGGCGGTGCCGTCCGCCCTCCTGCTCGGCAAGCAGATCATCGGCATAGGCGACGTCCCCCGCCCAGAACAACACCGGTCCACTCGAGCTGGCACCGAGCCGGGTTTCGTAGTGCGCCAGCCCGCTCTGTTGTGCACTCGCCACAATCTCGGCCACCGCCCCGAATCCCTGCAAGCCGTAAAGGGTCACCCAGGTTGGCGCGATCAGCGTCAGGTCAGTGGATGCGTGCCGCGCCAGCGCCGTCTCCGGCCGAAGCCAGGAATAGTCGATGACCTCATCCTGGGCGAGCACGATCGGGTCGTTCGGGGCCGGCGCCAGGTAGAACCAGGTGCGCAACCGCTTGGGGGCGCTGCGTGGCGGAATCCACAGCGCGGTCGCCACGAGCGCATCGGGCGAAACGTCGAGCCCGGTCTCCTCGCGCACCTCGCGCACGGCGGCCCGACGGGCGGCGAGCTCTTCGATGGCCTCGGCCGGCGCTGCGGCATCCGTGGGCAGTCGGTCGCTTGGGTCCACCCCGCCGCCGGGAAACACCCAGGCACCAGCGAAGGAACCGCGGTGGCGTGGCCGTTCAAGCAGCAGCACTTCGGGGCCCGCCGCGCCCTCACGCAGCAAGACGACCGTCGCCGCAACGCCGATCGGGGCGTCGTCGATCGGCGCCGGGTCGCTCTTCCTCACTGCCATCATTGCGTTGTCCTTACGCTATCGGGTCGTTGACTCCACCTTAATGCGCGGCTCTTCACCCCGGAGTCCTTCAAGGAAGGCCGGTAGTCTTAAGGCACGCCGGAACGCACCGCACCTTGCCAGGAGGGCACCGTCGCTGCACCGCGTCTTCGGCGCTAAGGAGTAGTGACACCTATGAAGGCAGCACGTTTTCACGGTCCCGCAGACATTCGCATTGAGGATATTCCCGAACCCCAGCTTCGACCAGGAGCCGTCGCCATAGACGTGGCATGGTGCGGCATCTGCGGCACGGATCTGCACGAGTACCTCGACGGGCCGATCTTCATTCCGGCTGAGGGACACCCTCACCCGCTCTCGCACGAGGAGGAACCGGTCACCCTTGGGCACGAGTTCTCCGGCACGATCACCGCGCTCGGCGAGGGTGTGACTGATCTCGCGGTCGGCGACAACGTCGTCGTCGAACCCTATTTCGTCTGCAACGAGTGCGCGCCGTGCTTGGCCGGCAACTATCACCTGTGCACGAAGATGGGCTTCATCGGCCTGGCCGGCGGAGGCGGCGGACTCAGCGAGAAGGTCGTCGTCGACCGTCGCTGGGTGCACGCGATCGGCGATATCCCGCTCGACCAGGCCGCGCTCATCGAACCGCTCTCCGTTGCCCACCACGCTTTCGTACGCAGCGGTGCACAAGCCGGCGATGTCGCCCTCATCGGCGGGGCCGGCCCGATCGGCCTGCTCGTCGCTGCCGTTCTGAAGGCCGAGGGGCTCACGGTCATCATGTCCGAGCTCAGCGAGGCACGCAAGGAGAAAGCGCGCCTCACCGGCGTCGCCGATCACGTTCTCGATCCCAGCAAGGACGACGTCGTTGCCCGGGTTCAAGAACTCACCGACGGCCGCGGCGCCGACGTGTGCTTTGAGTGCACGAGCGTCAACGTTGTGCTGGGCCAGCTGTTCGACGCGGTACGGCCCGCCGGGGTCATCGTGAACGTGTCGATCTGGGGCAAGCCGGCCAGCATCGACATGCAGAAGCTCGTGCTCAAGGAGATCGACCTGCGCGGAACGATCGCGTACGTTCGCGATCACCCGGCGAGCATCAAGCTCGTGCAGGACGGCCGGGTCGACCTGGCGCCCTTCATCACCGGGCGCATTGCGCTCGACGACCTGATCACCCAGGGTTTCGATACCCTCATCAACCACAACGAGACCGCGGTCAAGATCATCGTGCACCCCTGACCAGCGCACAGCAGCGGCACCCCGGCATCGGGGTGCCGCCCGTGGCGGTACTCGCTAAGCTGCGAACTATGCCCGATGACATTGCCCCGCAGCGCACGAGCACGCTCACCCGCAGCCTGCTCGCACCGAACGCCGGGCCGATGACGCTCGACGGTACCAACAGCTATCTCATCGGGGCGCGCGGTGCACGCTCGATCGTCGTGGTTGACCCGGGCCCCCTTGACGCGGGGCACCTCGCCACACTCGCCGCGAGCGGGCGGGTCGAACTCGTGCTCGTGACCCACTGGCACGCCGACCACACGGCGGCGAGCGTTCGATTCGGGGCACTCACGGGAGCGCCGGTACGGGCCTTCGATGCGCAATTTTGCGTCGGAGGCGACCCACTCGTAGACGGGGAACTGGTTCGCGCCGCTGGCACCGGCATCCGCATTATGGCAACGCCCGGGCACACCGATGACTCGATCTGCGTGCATCTGCCGGCAGACGGCCCGACCGGCTCGGTGCTCACCGGCGACACCATTCTCGGTCGTGGCACCTCAATCATCGACGGCACCCTCGCCGACTATCTGGCCTCGCTCGAAGCCCTGCGCGCGCTCGGGCCGGCCACCGTGCTTCCCGCGCACGGCCCGGTCTTGCCCGACCTTGCGGCCATCTGCACCGCGTACCTCGCGCACCGGCACGAACGTCTCGACCAGGTGCGCGCCGCCTTGGCCACCCTGGGTGTCGACGCAAGTGTTGGGCAGGTCACCGATGTGGTCTATGCCCGCACGGATGCCGCGGTGCGGTTCGCGGCCGAGGCCTCCGTTCGCGCGCAGCTGGCCTACCTCCGTACCGCGCACTAGCCCGGCCCCAACGACGTCTCCGCGGGGGCCAGGCCGGCACGTCAGCCAGCGTTAGCGCGCGGAGCGAGCAGCCTTGATGAGCTGGGCGCAGCGTTCGCCGATCATCATCGTGGTGATGTTGGGGTTGACGGTCACGAGTTCAGGCATGACGGAAGCATCGGCCACTCGGAGGCCGGTCACACCCTTAACGCGAAGTTCGGGGTCGAGCGGCGAGCCGCTGTCGTCGACCGGGCCCATGCGCACGGTTCCGGCGGGGTGGTACACGGTGTTGTGCGTCTTCTCGATATAGTCCGTGATCTCGGCATCCGTTTGCACGGCCTGACCCGGGTACAGCTCAACGCCAGCCCAGGCCGCCATGGCTGGCTGCGCCACGATCTCGCGAGCCTTGCGGATGCCGGCGACCATCACGCGCATGTCGTGCGGCTCGGTGAAGTAGCGCGGGTCGACGAGAGGCTTGTCGCGGTAGTCGCGGCTGCGCAACTTGACCGTTCCGCGGGAACGGGCGTGGGTGACGTTGGGCGTGAGACAGAAGCCGTTCTCTGTCGTGGGGTACCCCTGCCGGGCCGTGTGCATGTCGAAGGGTACAGAACCGTAATGGAACATGAGGTCGGGGCGGTCAAGACCGTCTTCGGTGGTCGTGAAGATGCCCAGTTCCCACCACTGGGTTGACTCAGTGGGCATCGGCTGCTTGGCCTCCCACTGAATAACGCCCTCCGGGTGGTCCTGAAAGTTCTCGCCCACGCCGGGGGAATCGGCGAGCACCTCGATGCCGTGCTCGCGCAGCTGTGCGGCTGGCCCGACGCCCGAGAGCATGAGCATCTTCGGGGAATCGATGGCGCCGGCCGAGAGGATGACCTCGGCCCGGGCCGTGAGCGAGTGCGTGCGTCCGGCCGCATCCACGACCAGAGCGCCCGTGCAGCGCTTGGCGGCGTCGAAGGTTAGCTGGCGGGCGCGCATCCCGGTGAGCAGGGTGAAGTTCACTCTCTCCATGATGGGGTGGATGTATGACACCGAGGAGGACGCCCGGGTGCCGTCTGCCTGCCGGTTGATCTGAAAGAAGTTCGCGCCGTTGACGACGGTCGTGCCGGAGTTGAACGTGGCCCGGGGGATGCCGGTCTGCTCACAGGCATCGAGCAGTGCTACGCCGCACGGGTCGTTCGGGGGTACATCCATCAGGTGCACCGGGCCGTTGTGGCCGTGGTGGGGCGCCGGGTCGGTGTTGGATTCGAGCTTCTGAAACAGTGGGAAGGTGTTCGCGGCCTCCCACCCGGTCGCGCCGTGCTTTGCCGCCCAGTCGTTGAGGTCTTCGGCGGGGGCCCAGAAGGCGATGCAGGAGTTGTGGCTGGAGCATCCGCCCATCACCTTGGCGCGGGCGTGGCGCATGAATGAGTTGCCGTGTTTCTGCGGTTCGATCGGGTAATCCCAGTCGTAGCCGGACTCGAGCAGTTCCATCCAGCGGTCCAACTGCAGAATAGCGTCGATGCCGCGGTCGTCGGGTCCGGCCTCGACGAGCGCCACCTGCACGGCGGGGTCCTCGCTCAGGCGGGCAGCGACGGCGGCTCCGGCGGAACCTCCGCCGATCACGATGTAGTCAAAGTCAGTCTTGGTTAGTTCTGCCATCTGTGTCACTCCTCAGCGCGCCGCGAACCAGCCGGTAACTGCGGGGGCAGTGTTCTGGTAAATGTGCTTGGTTTCTTGGTATTCAGCCAGGCCGCTCGGGCCGAGCTCGCGGCCCACACCGGACTGTCCGTAGCCGCCCCATTCCGCCTGCGGCAGATAAGGGTGAAAGTCGTTAATCCACACGGTGCCGTGGCGCAGGCGCTTCGCCATGCGCTGCGCTCGACCGGCGTCCTGGGTCCAGACGGCGCCGGCGAGGCCGTAGATGGTGTCGTTCGCGATGAGCACGGCTTCGTCTTCGGTCTCGAAGGTTTCCACGGTGACGACGGGGCCGAAGGCTTCGTCGATGACGACGCTCATGCCGCGTTCCACGCGGTCGAGAATCGTCGGCGTGTAGTAGAAGCCCTTGTCGAGCTCGCCGATGCCCCAGGTGCCGCCGCAGCGCAGCCGGGCACCCTCGTCGAGGCCTTTCTGCACGTAGGCGCTCACCTTGTTGCGGTGCGCGGCCGAGATCAGCGGCCCGGTCTCCGCCTCGGGGTCGAAGGGACCGCCCAGTCGAATCTGGTTTGCGCGGCGTACGAGTTCGTTCACAAAGCGTTCTGCAACGGATGCCTCCACCACCAGTCGTGCGCCGGCAGAACAGACCTGCCCCGAGTGCACAAAAGCCCCATTAAGAGCATTGTCCACTGCAGCATCGAAGTCCGCATCGGCGAAGATCACGTTGGGGTTCTTACCGCCGAGTTCGAGTGCCACCTTCTTGACCGTCCCAGCGGCGGCGGCCGCGATCTTCTTGCCGGTTTCGAGGCCGCCGGTGAACGAGACCAAGTCCACGTCGGGGTGGCTGGAGAGCGGCGCTCCGGCCACCGCTCCGGCGCCGAGCACGAGGTTGGCGACGCCCGCGGGCAGGCCGAGGTCGTCGAGGAGCACCATCATGAGAATCGCGGTGTGCGGGGTGAGCTCGCTGGGCTTGAGAATGAAGCTGTTGCCAGCGGCGAGTGCCGGTGCGATCTTCCAGGCAGCCTGCAGAAGCGGGTAATTCCACGGAGCGATGAGCCCGCAGACACCGACCGGTTCCACCACGATCTGGCTGACCACCGTCTCGTCGCCGGCGTCAACGATGCGGCCGGCGTCCTGCCCGGCGAGTTTGCCAAAGTAGGCGAAGCAATTGGCAATGTCGTCCATGTCAATTTCGCTCTCGACCAGGCGCTTGCCGGTGTCGAGTGTCTCGGCGCGGGCGAACTCGGCCTTGCGCGCCCGCAGTTCCGCGGCCACCCGCAGCAAAAAGTCGCCGCGCTCTGGGGCGGAAACCGAAGACCACACGCCACTGTCGAACGTCGTGCGGGCGGCGTTGATGGCCGCGTGAGCATCCGCTGTTGTGGCCTCGGACACGGTGCCGACCGGTTCGCCGTCGGCCGGGCAGCTGATCAGGCGGGTACCACCGTCGGCGGCGGGCAGCCACGCGCCGTTAATGAACAGGGTCGAGGTCATGGTGCTCATTTCTTCACGTCTTCGGAGTCAAAATCGACTTCCCAATTGTCCTTAGCCACCTGGTCGTCGGGCAGTGCGGTGTTACCGGGCTCGGTGCGGTTGAGGTGCAGAAAATCTAGGTGCGTCTCGTAGTGGTCGAGAACATCGGTGATGACCTGCTCCTTGCTGTACCCCATGAGGTCATACCCGTGACTTCCCTCAAGCGAGAACACTTCCATGCGGTAGTACTTGCCCTGCTCCGACGCGCTGCGCACGGCATAGGTGGGAATATCGAGCTGCACCGGGTAGATCTGGTACTTGAATCCGCGCTCGTCACCCATGGTCACGAGCAGGTCGAGGTGCGAAATCTGAAGCCCCTCGACGACGCCCTCGGTCAGGGTGACGTCGGAGCCCTGGGCGAGAAGTTCTTCGTGCACCTCCTGCAGCGCTGGCAGCGCAACGGTCGAGACGAAGCGCTCGGTCTGGCGTCGGCCCGGATAGCTCATTGCGCGGGTGAGGCGCTGACGCCAATTTCGAGCGCGTGCAGGGTCGCCGCTGCGCCCGGAGAGCAGCCCGGGGAGGCTGGCCCGGTAGCTGTCGGTGAGGGATTGCTCCACGCGCAGGGCCCTGTATAGGCCCAGCATGATCAGTAGGAGTACCAACGAGAATGGGAGCCCCATGATGATGGTGGCGTTCTGCAGCACCGGGATTCCTCCCACAAGAAGCATCGCGAGAGTCAGTACACCCGTGGCCACCGCCCAGAAGATGCGCAACCATTTTGGGCCGTCAGAATCAGAGTTCTTCAGGTGCGAGGTGAAGTTGGCCATCACGAGCGCGCCAGAATCTGCCGATGTTACATAGAACAGCAGGCCAGTGAAGGTGGCGATGGCTGCGGTCAGGGGAGCCATGGGAAATTGGTCGAGGAGGGAGTAGAACGCCTTCTCGGGAGAGTTCATCGCGATTTCGCCGAAGCCGGCGTCACCGCCGATAACTATGGCCAGGGCGCTGTTACCGAAGACGGCAATCCAGAGCAGGATAAACGCGAACGGCACCACGAGAACGCCGGAAACGAACTGGCGGATGGTGCGGCCGCGGGAGATCCGCGCTAAAAACAGGCCAACAAACGGTGCCCAGGCGATCCACCACGCCCAAAAGAACAGCGTCCACGCGTTCATCCAGGCGTCCGGCCGGTCATAGGCGAAGGTGTCGAGGGTCATGCCGGGGAAGCGGCTGAGGGTGTCGCCGACGTTCTGCACGATAGCGTCGAGCAAGAACGCGGTGTTGCCCGCCACCAGTACGAACAGCATGAGGGCGACCGAGAGCAGCACATTGAGTTCGGAGAGGCGACGGATGCCTTTTTCCACACCGGTCACGGCCGAGACGGTTGCCATTACCACTGACAGAGCGATCAGCGATCCCTGCACGAACATGGACTGCGGGGTGCCAAACATGAAGGTGAGCCCGTAGTTGAGCTGGGCAACTCCGATTCCGAGGCTCGTGGCGATGCCAAAAATGGTTCCAAGAATGGCAGCAATGTCAACGAAGTCCCCGATTGGACCGTAGATGCGCTTGCCGAAGATGGGGTAGAGCGCAGAGCGGATGCTCAGCGGCAGGTTCTGCCGGTACGCGAAATAGCCGAGGGCCAGGCCCATCAACGCGTAGAGGGCCCAGCCGGTGATGCCGTAGTGGAACAGCGTCCACACCATGGCCTGGCGAGCTGCTTCGACGGTACTGCCGTCGCCACTCGGCGGTGCGAGGTACTGGGTAACCGGCTCCGATACTGAGAAGAACATCAGGTCAATGCCGATCCCGGCCGCGAACAGCATGGCGGTCCAGGTAAATAGGCTGAACTGCGGACGCGAGTGGTCGGGGCCGAGCCGGGTCTTGCCGACCCGCGACAGGGCGATGTAGATGACGAAGGCCAGCACGAGGGTGACGATCAGAAAGTAGTACCAGCCGAGGTTGGTAGACACCCATCCGACGACGGCAGCGATGACAGCGCTGGCGTTGTCAGGGGCGAGGATGGCCCATAGGGCGATGGCAATAATGCCGCTTGCGGAGCCAAAAAAAACGGTCTTATTGACCCGGGATGGGGCTTCATCAGCCACAGTGGAATTGGGGGCATGCTGAGAAATATGGAACCTCAATGATTGGCGCGACGCGTCCTCCCCCGGCAACGGCAACAGGGGTTAGGAAACGTTCAGCCTATCAGATCAACAAATGGGCAGGCTTGGGAGGAGCCTCCGTCGAGAAGCTCCCCCGTCTCGGCCTACCGTTTCGCAGTCGGCCAGCGAGAATCTCGTGTCGGCGTAGCCAGGATTCTCGCGTGCTGGTGCCTTAGAAGTCCCAGTCGTCGTCTTCGGTCACGACGGCCTTACCGATCACGTATGACGAACCCGAGCCCGAGAAGAAGTCGTGGTTCTCGTCGCCGTTCGGTGAGAGCGCGGAGAGAATCGCCGGGTTCACGTCGCAGACGTCCTTCGGGAAGATCGCCTCGTAGCCGAGGTTCATCAGCGCCTTGTTCGCGTTGTAGTGCAAGAACATCTTCACGTCTTCGGTGAGGCCGACCTCGTCGTAGAGGTCCTGCGTGTACTGCACCTCGTTCTCGTACAGCTCGAACACGAGGTTGAAGGCGTAGTCCTTGATCTCATCGCGCCGCTCCTGGGTCTCCTTCTCCAGACCCTTCTGAAACTTGTAGCCGATGTAGTAGCCGTGCACCGCTTCATCACGAATGATCAAACGGATGAGGTCGGCCGTGTTGGTCAGGCGCGCCCGGCTGGAGAAATACATCGGCAGGTAGAAGCCCGAGTAGAACAGGAACGACTCGAGCAGCACCGAGGCAACCTTGCGCTTGAGCGGGTCATCGCCCTGGTAGTACTCCATGACGATCGAGGCCTTGCGCTGCAGGTTCTCGTTCTCCGTCGACCAGCGGAACGCTTCGTCGATGTCCTTGGTGTTACTCAGGGTGGAGAAGATCGACGAGTAGCTCTTGGCGTGCACCGACTCCATGAACGCAATGTTCGTGTATACCGCCTCTTCGTGCGGGGTGATCGCATCAGGGATGAGCGACACAGCACCGACGGTGCCCTGAATCGTGTCGAGCAGGGTCAACCCGGTGAACACGCGCAGGGTGAGCTGCTGCTCGACCGGCGTCAGCTGGTTCCACGACTGGATGTCGTTGCTGAGCGGAATCTTCTCGGGCAGCCAGAAGTTGTTGGTCAACCGGTTCCAGACCTCGACGTCTTTTTCGTCTTCGATCTTGTTCCAGTTGATCGCATCCACGTGCGAGACCAGCTTGAGCTTGTCAATCATTGTTTGTCCTTCTCGTAGGTCGTTGGTCAAGCCTGTCCAAACCAGACCGCTGGTCGAGACCGAGCAAACTTACAGCGCGCAGGAGACGCACCCCTCCACCTCGGTGCCCTCGAGAGCCATCTGGCGCAAACGGATGTAGTAAATGGTCTTGATGCCCTTTTTCCACGCGTAGATCTGGGCACGGTTGATGTCGCGGGTCGTCGCGGTGTCTTTGAAGAACAGCGTGAGCGAGAGCCCCTGGTCAACGTGCTGCGTAGCCGCGGCGTACACGTCGATGACCTTCTCAGCGCCGATCTCGTAGGCGTCCTGGTAGAAGTCCAAATTGTCGTTCGTCATGAACGGCGCCGGGTAGTACACGCGGCCCAGCTTGCCTTCTTTGCGAATCTCGATCTTCGCCGCGATCGGGTGAATCGAAGCGGTCGAGTTGTTGATGTACGAGATTGACCCAGTCGGCGGCACGGCTTGCAGGTTCTGGTTGTAGATACCGTGCTGCATAACGGATGCCTTCAGCTCGGCCCAGTCGGCCTGTGTCGGAATCGACACCCCGGCCTGGACGAAGAGCTCGGCACCGCGAGCCGTCGTCGGCCCCCAGACCTGGTCGGTGTACTTGTCGAAGAACGCGCCCGAGGCATAGGCGGAGTCTTCGAAGCCTTCAAAGGTGCGGCCACGTTCAATGGCGAGGTCGTTCGAGGTGCGCAGAGCGTGGAACAGCACCGTGTAGAAGTAGATGTTGGTGAAGTCGATGCTCTCATCACTGCCGTAGTAGACGCGCTCACGGGCGAGGTAGCCGTGCAGGTTCATCTGGCCAAGGCCGATGGCGTGCGAGCGGTCGTTGCCGTCTTCAATGGAACGAACAGAGCTGATGTGGCTCTGCTCGGATACCGCGTTGAGGCCGCGAATGGCGGCGTCGACGGTGCGGCCAAGGTCGCCGGAATCCATGGCGAGGGCGATGTTCATCGACCCGAGGTTGCAGGAGATGTCCTTGCCGATCTCGTTGTACGAGAGGTCCTCGTTGTAGGTCGTCGGGGTGTTCACCTGAAGAATCTCGGAGCACAGGTTCGACATGTTGATGCGGCCCTTGATCGGGTTCGTCTTGTTCACCGTGTCTTCGAACATGATGTACGGGTAGCCGGACTCGAACTGAATCTCGGCGAGTGTCTGAAAGAACTCGCGCGCCTTCATCTTCGACTTCTTGATGCGGGGGTTGTCGACCATCTCGTGGTACTTCTCGGTCACCGAGATGTCGGCGAACGGCACGCCGTAGACGCGCTCCACGTCGTAGGGCGAGAAGAGGTACATCCACTCGTCGTTCTTGGCCAGCTCGAAGGTGATATCGGGAATGACAACACCAAGCGAGAGAGTCTTGATTCGAATCTTCTCGTCGGCGTTCTCCCGCTTGGTGTCGAGAAAGCGCATGATGTCGGGGTGGTGCGCGTGCAGGTAGACAGCGCCGGCGCCCTGGCGGGCACCGAGCTGGTTGGCGTAGCTGAAAGAGTCCTCGAGCAGCTTCATAACGGGAATGATGCCGCTGGACTGGTTCTCGATCTGCTTGATCGGCGCGCCGGCCTCACGAATGTTGCTGAGCAGCAGCGCCACGCCGCCGCCGCGCTTGGAGAGTTGCAGCGAGGAGTTGATGCCGCGAGAGATCGACTCCATGTTGTCTTCGATGCGCAGCAGGAAGCACGAGACGAGCTCGCCGCGCTGGGCCTTGCCGGAGTTCAAGAAGGTAGGCGTCGCGGGCTGGAAGCGGCCGGCGATGATCTCTTCCACCAGGGCAACGGCGAGCTTCTCATCACCGGATGCGAGACCCAGCGCCGTCATGACGACGCGGTCTTCGAAACGCTCCAGGTATCGCTTGCCGTCAAAGGTTTTGAGCGTGTACGAGGTGTAGTACTTGAACGCACCGAGGAAGGACTGAAAACGGAACTTCTTGGAGTAGGCCAGATCGTTCAGGCTCGTGATGAATTCGAACGAGTACTGGTCGAGCACGGCCTGCTCGTAGTACTCCTTCTCGACCAGGTAGTCGAGGCGCTCGCGCAACGAATGAAAGAACACCGTGTTCTGGTTGACGTGCTGCAGAAAGAACTCGCGCGCCGCCTCGCGGTCCTTGTCGAACTGGATCTCCCCGTTCGAGCCATACAGGTTGAGCATCGCGTTGAGCGAGTGGTAATCCATGCCCGACGGTGCGTCAATGGGCATGATCTTCACGGCTGTCGTTTCCAAAATTCTTCCAATCCGTCGTGAACGATGCGCACATCATCCGGTGTTCCAAATACTTCGAAGCGGTAAAGGTGTGGCACCTTGCACTTGGCGGCGATGATGTCGCCGGCCAAGCAATAGGCCGTACCGAAATTCATGTTGCCGGCGCCGATGACGCCGCGAATCAAGGACCGGTTGGTCTCGTTGTTCAAAAATTTGATGACCTGCTTGGGTACCGCCCCGCCCGTACTGCCGCCGCCATAGGTAGGCACACAGAGCACGAACGGCTCCTTGGCGACGAGCGGTTCCTCGCGCGTATAAAGAGGTATACGCGAGGCAGGTCGGCCGAGCTTTTCAACGAACCGACGCGTGTTGCCCGAGACACTCGAGAAATACACCATGTCAGTCATCTACTGTGGCGATTCTGATCGGGCAAAACGTCTGGGCGATTGGGCATGCTGGGTGATTTTGCACCTACGCGAGGCGAGCGGCGAGTGCATTGATCTTGTCGGGACGAAAGCCCGACCAGTGCTCTTCGTCGGTGATCACGACGGGCGCCTGCAGGTAGCCCAAAGCCTTGACGGCCTCCAGAGCGTTTTCATCGATCGAGAGATCGAGCACCTCATACTCGATGCCCTTGTTGTCGAGGGCACGGTAGGTGGCCGCGCACTGCACGCAGGAGGGCTTCGTGTAAACGGTGATTGCCATGGTCATGGCCTCTCTTCTTGGCAGTTCAAGTCTAAATCTGTTCGACATGCTTCGCAAGTATGTTCGATATAACTTTTCGATCAGAGACGAGGATTCATCAAAGATCGTGGTAGAAAATGAGCAAGTGTGCCGTCTGGCCGTAGCGCCTGACTAGAGTCTTAATACTACATCTAGTGATCCCTAAGCTCAATAGCCACTACATGCAGTAATTACAATTATGTAGTTATCCACCGACATTCCACATGTTGCACACAGTCCGGCACAGCAAAACCGCCCAGATTCCGCGGAACCGCACCCGGTTATCCACAGGCATAGTTCGCGACATTATTTCGTCTGTGGAATCTCAGTCGGCGTGTCGCGTGGTGGCCGGTCACTGAGCATCCTTCCACAACGCCAGACACGCACAAACGGGCCGGCCCCCACTAAAGTGGAGACCGGCCCGTCCAGCAGTGCTGGCTGCCAGCGGCTGCTGCTTTGCTACTTGGTCAGCGGCGACAGCTTCGGGTCGTTGGCGTACGCTTCGGCCGCATTGTCCTTGGTCACGATGACCGGCGGGAGCAGGAACGCTGGAACGATCTTGTTGCCGTTGTTGTAGGTGTCATCGTTGGTCTCGGGAGTACCGCCGGTCTGCAAAGTCTTGACCATGTCGATGGCCTGCTTCACGAGAACGCGGGTGTCCTTGTTAATGGTGGAGTACTGCTCGCCAGCCATGATCGATTTGACCGACTCCACTTCGGAGTCCTGACCGGTCACGACGGGGATGGGCTTGCCTGCGGCCTTCACCGAGGTGATGATCGCGCGGGCCAGGGTGTCGTTCGGCGACAGCACGCCGTCGATTTCCTGGCTTCCATAGGTGCTGGTGAGGAGCGAGTCCATGCGGCTCTGCGCGTTCTCCGGCTTCCAGTCCGCGGTTGCGGTCTGCTTGATGTCGGTCTGACCCGAGGCGACGACGAGGGTTCCGTCGTCGATCTTCGGCTGCAGCACGCTCATGGCGCCGTTGAAGAACACCGGCGCATTGGCGTCAGCGGAGTTACCGGAGAACAGTTCAATGTTGTACGGTCCCTCGGGCTTTTTGGCCGCGAGACCGTCAAGCAGCGCCTGGCCCTGCAGTTCACCCACCTTGAAGTTGTCGTAGGCCACGTAGTAATCAACGTTATCGGTGTTGAGAATGAGGCGGTCGTAGGCAATGACGATGGCACCGGCGTCACGAGCGTCCTTCACCTGGGTGCCGAGCTGGCCACCGTCCTGTGCACCGATGACGATGACCTTGGCACCGTTTGTGACCATGGCCGAGATCTGGTCCTGCTGGTCCTTCACCGTGGTCGAGGCTCCGGCGTACTGTACGTCACCCTTGAACCCGGCTGCCTTGAGTCCGTCTTCAAACAGACCACCGGCAAGTACCCAGTTCTCGCTCGTCTTGGAAGGGAGGGCAACGCCGATGACGGAGTCCGCCGGGAATCCAGCTGCGGCGCTGCCGCCGGCCGCCTCTGGCGCCCGGCTGGAGCAACCGGAGAGCGCCATGAGCGCCACCGCGGCGACCGCTGTGACCGTGAGAATTTTTCGCATGTGAATCACTTTCTGTTCGTTGGGTTGAAAGAGGTGGAGCAGGAAAATCGTCAGACCGATGGCGTTCGAGGAACGCTTTCGTTCAGTTGGTGGGGCGGTCTGCGGGCCGCGCCGAGGCCGGCGTACCGGAATCGGGGAGCACTGCGGGCGGCGGCGTGGGCGGGTCCGAAACCTTGCGGTTGCGGGTGAGCAAGCCGATAATTGACGGCCGGCCCTGGCTCTTGTTCCAGACGTCGACACCGACGGCGACCAGGAGTACGAGCCCCTTGATGATCTGCACCAGGTCGCTCCCCACGCCGAGCAGCTGCAGGCCATTGTTCAGCACGGCCATGACCAAACCACCGACAATGGAGCCGATCACCGTGCCGATGCCGCCCGACACCGCGGCGCCACCGATGAAGACCGCGGCGATCGCGTCAAGCTCCCAGCTGAGGCCGTCTTGTGGGCCGGATGCCCCGGCGCGAGCCACAAAGATCATGCCGGCCAGCGAGGCCAGGATCGACATGTTCATCATGACGAGAAAGTTCACCCGCCGCGAGTTGACGCCCGAGAGCTCGGCGGCGAGCTTGTTGCCGCCGACAGCGTAAACGTGGCGTCCGAGGATGGTGTTACGAGTGACGAAGCTGTAGAACAGCACGAGTACGCCGAGGATGATGCCCGAAACCGGGAAGCTCGTACCGACGCGGCCCCCGGCGAACAGGAAGGTTGCGTAGATGACGACGGCATCGAGGACGCCGATCTTGAGCACGCTGGCCCAGAGCGGGGTCATCTCGGAGTGCATCGTCTTCTGCACCCGCCGCGCTCGCCACTCCCGAACAGCGATAGCGATAGCGATCGCAAAGCCAAGAAGCAGGGTGAGGTTGTTGTACCCGGTTACTGGTCCCACCTCCGGCAGATAGCCGGCACCGATCACGGTGAAGCCTTCCGGCACTGGCACCGTGTTGGCGTTGCCGAAGAACTGGTTGCCACCGCGAAAGATCAGCATGCCGGCCAGGGTCACGATAAAGGCGGGCACCCCAATGTAGGCCACCCAGAACCCCTGCCAGGCTCCGATCACGGCACCGACCAGCAGGCCGAACAGTACGGCCAGTGGCCAGGGAAAATTCCACTCAGTCATCGAGGTCGCCACGACGATGCCGGAGAACGCCGCGACGGAGCCGACCGACAGATCGATGTGTCCGGCGATGATCACCATGACCATGCCGATAGCGAGAATGAGGATGTAGGAGTACTGGCTGACCAGGTTGATCAGGTTGCCCGGGGAGAGGGTGAGGCCATCGGTCAGAATCTCGAACAGAACGATGATGGCGATCAGGCTGAACAGGATTCCGAACTGGCGCAGGTTGTTCTTGCCGCTGCCGAAGATCGACCTTCGTCCTTCGACCTTTTTCGTGTCGATCGGGGCCGTGTTGCTGCTCATATGCTGCGCACCTTCTTCTTGGCAGAGGTCATGCTTTTCATCAGGGATTCCGGGTCGGCATCCACACCGTCAATGCAGTCGGTGATGGCGCCCTCGAAGATTGTGTAAATGCGGTCGGCCAGACCAAGCAGTTCCGGCAGCTCGGACGAGATCAGGATCACGCCCTTGCCTTGGGCGGCGAGCGCCTGGATGATTCCGTAAATCTCGTATTTTGCCCCGACATCGATGCCGCGGGTGGGTTCGTCCAGAATCAGGATGTCGGGGTCAGTGAACATCCACTTGGCCAGCACCACCTTTTGCTGGTTGCCGCCGGACAGCTTGCTCACACCCATGTCAACGTTGGGGGTCTTGATGCGCAGGTTCTTGCGATACTCCTCCGCGATCGAGTACTCCTTGGCATCGTTCACCACCGGGCCGGCCGAGATCTTCGAGAGTTTGGCCGAGACGATGGAGCGTTTGATGTCGTCGAGCAGGTTGAGCCCGAGTGCCTTGCGGTCCTCGCTCACGTAGGCGAGACCATGTTCGATCGCCTCGCCGACGTTGCGCAGCTCGATCTCCCTGCCGTCCTTGAAGATGCGGCCGGAGATGAAGTTGCCATAGGAGCGACCGAAGATGCTCATGGCGAGCTCGGTGCGTCCGGCGCCCATCAGCCCCGCGATGCCGACGATCTCACCGGTACGTACGGTCAGGTTCGACCCCTTCACGACCATCCGCTCGGACACCTGCGGGTGTTGCACGGTCCAATCGCGCACCTCGAAGAACACCTCGCCGATCTTCGGTGTGCGGTCGGGAAACCGGCTCTCCAGGCTGCGTCCGACCATGCCGCGAATGATGCGGTCTTCGTTGACCCCGTCCGCAGCGATATCGAGGGTCTCAATCGCCCGGCCGTCACGAATGATGGTGATCGAGTCGGCGATCTGCTCGATCTCGTTGAGCTTGTGCGAGATCATGATGGAGCTGATGCCCTTACCCTTGAGCCCCCGAATGAGATCGAGCAGATGCTGGGAATCGGCTTCGTTGAGGGCGGCGGTCGGCTCGTCGAGTATCAGCACCTTCACCGATTTGTTCAGCGCCTTGGCGATTTCGACCAGTTGTTGCTTGCCGACGCCGATGTTCTTGATCAGGGTGTCAGGGTCGTCGCGGAGGCCGACCCGCGCGAGCAGTTCGTAGGCGGTGCGTTTGGCTCCGACCCAGTCGATGGCGCCCCACCGGGTGGGTTCATTGCCGAGAAAGATGTTCTCGGTGATGGAGAGTTCGGGAATGAGGGCGAGTTCCTGGTGGATGATGGCGATTCCGGCGGCTTCGCTCGAGCGGATGTCCTTGAACCGCATCTCGGTGCCCTGAAAGATGATGTCGCCCGAGTAGGAGCCGTACGGGTAGACGCCGGAGAGCACCTTCATGAGCGTGGACTTGCCGGCACCGTTCTCACCGCAGATCGCATGGATCTCTCCGGCCATGACGGTGAGCGACACGTTGGACAGCGCTTTTACGCCGGGAAACTCCTTGGTGATGGAACGCATCTCCAAGATCACGTGCTCAAGCGTCATCGGTTCACTCCTCCGTCAGCCACTATTGTGACCGTTCACATCGAACTCAATGTTCGCCTGTGCGACCAGCCGTGTCAAGGCCCGTTAATAACGCTTAAGTAACGGCAGCCGAGACACCGGCACGGGGCCGGTGGACCCTCGTACGACCAGGCGCGGCGCGACCGGACCGACGGCCACCTCAACGGGCATGCCCATCGCGGCGAGCAGCGCAGCAAAGGCACGCTGACCGATCGCCTCGAAGTCCTGGTGCACCGTCGTCAGGGGCGGCCAGCTGTGGCTGGCCACCGGCACATCGTCGAATCCGACCACGCTCACGTCGCCCGGAACGCTGAGCCCAGCGTCGTGCAGCGCATGCAGCAGTCCCAGGGCCATCTCGTCATTGGCCGCGAACACCGCAGAGAAGTCCCGCGATCGCAATAGCTCCTGACCCGCGAAATAGCCGAAGTCAGCGGTCCAGTCTCCCAGGATCGGCGGGTGGGTCATGAGATCGGCATCGTCGATCTCGAGCAGAAATCCGCGCATCCGTGCTTCAGCTTCGTTCCAGTCCTGCGGCCCGGCCAGGTGCACGATCTCGCGGTGACCGAGATCGATGAGGTGGCGGGTCGCCATCTTCGCGCCCAGAATCTGGTCGGCCGCGAGCGCCCGCAGATCGTGCTTTCTCGTGGACTGCAGGCTGACATACGGAACAGCGATGTCGAGACGCTCGAGCACGTCGAAGACCCGCTCCTGGGGCGCGATGATCACGAGACCCTCAACCGCCTGGTCGAGGAGGTGCTCCAGTGCGTCCTCGATCGCGGCCGGGTCGGCCACGCTCAGGTTTGCGGTGTCGACGAAGTACCCCTGCCTCCGGGCGGCATCTTCGATGGCCGCGACGCTGCGCGCTGGGCCGTACTGCGCGCTCGACGCGGTGAGAACGCCGATCGTGCGCGACCGCCCCTTCGACAGCGCTCTGGCCGCTTGGTTCGGCCGGTATTGCAGTTCCTCCATCGCCTGGAGTATGCGCGCCTTGGTGGTCGCCCGAATGCTCGGGTGGTCGTTGAGCACTCGTGACACCGTCTGGTGGGACACTCCGGCGAGGCGCGCAACATCACGGATGCTGGGTGCGCGATCTTTAGGAAGATCTGCCGACATGACAACCTTGCTCGCATGTGCACGGTCACAATTGTGAGCGCAGCTCCATTATGCACTCCGGCCGGATTTCCCGGGAAACGAGTTTCCGGCGCCCCCCGGCTCGGCGAGCGCCGCCAGAGGCGCACGACGGGACAGGCAAAACAGACCACACTGTACGCATGCCCATTCTCAACAAAGACATGACCCTGTGCATTTCGTTGTCGGCCCGGCCCAGCAATCTGGGTACACGGTTTCACAACTATCTCTACGAGGAGTTGGGCCTGAACTTCATCTACAAGGCTTTCGCTCCGGTCAACCTGGCCGACGCCATCGCGGGCGTGCGCGGGCTAGGAATTCGCGGCTGTGCCGTGTCGATGCCCTACAAGGAAGACGTCATCGCGCTCATCGATGAAATGGATGCTTCGGCGTCGGCCATCAACTCGGTCAACACGATCGTGAACGACGGCGGCCACCTGACCGCGTACAACACCGACTATTCCGCCGTGCAGCGCCTGCTGGCCGAGCACGATGTGCCCAGCGCCCTGTCGGTGATCGTGCGCGGCAGCGGCGGCATGGCGAAGGCCGTCGCGGCGGCGCTGCACCATGCCGGGTTTATTCGGGGAACGATCGTGGCGCGCAATGAGGTGACCGGCCGGGCCGTGGCCACGCTCTACGGCTACGACTGGGCGCCGGAGGTCGGCGCCCTCACCGCCGACCTGATCGTCAACGTGACTCCGGTGGGAATGGCGGGCGGCGCTGACGCCGATCACACGTCGTTCCCGGCCACTGCGATCATCGCGGCGAGCGTCGTCTTTGACGTCGTGGCCTCCCCCGCCGAAACGCCACTCATTGTGGCGGCACGAAAGCTTGGCACGGCGGTCATCACCGGCGCCGAGGTCGTGGCGTTACAGGCCGAAGAGCAGTTCTTCCTCTACACCGGCATTCGCCCCACACCCGATCAGGTGCGCCGCGCCTCCGCCTTCTCCCGCACCCCCTGACCCGGCACTCCCCGCGTTCCGGGCCCGGGCCACGGGGCCCCGCGGAGCAAGAAGGCCCCCCGGCCCGCGCGGGGCGCCGCCCCACCAACAGCGCCCGAAGAAGCCGGCGAGGCCCGCCCCCCCGACTCGGCCCAAAGAGGG
>NZ_JAJAYI010000105.1 GCF_026786305.1 Cryobacterium sp. | reverse complement strand
CCCCCCCCACCGCCCCCCCCCCCCCCCCCCCCCCCCCCCCCCCCCCCCCCCCCCCCCCCCCCCCCCCCCCCCCCCCCCCCCCCCCCCCCCCCCCCCCCCCCCCCCCCCCCCCCCCCCCCCCCCCCCCCCTTCCTTGTTCTCGCTAACGCAGTTTTCACCGACTCCGCACTACTGGCGGATGAGAGCCGTACCCGCGATTTTGTCGTGAAAACCGCGCTGGTCGGAATCCCAGACCAGAGCGGGAAGGGCAATTCCCAGGAGCACGGAGCGCACAACGGGACGCCACACGCCGACCCAGCCGCCGTGGATGGAAATGAGCCGTAGCCCGACAAGCCGGTGACCGATGCTGGCGCCAATGGTCGGAATGAACACGATCTGCAGAATGACGAAAATAATCAAGTTGGCAGCCGGGTCGTAGTTGAAGAAGATCGCCGAGACCCCGATGGCGATGGCCCAATCAATGGTGAAACCGAGCAGGCGTCGCCCGGGACGGCCAATCGAACTGGGCCCGATCCGGGGTAATCCCAGGCGCTCCCCCGGCCATTTGCTGGGCGGAAGCTGACCAAAAGTGTTCGGGCGGGAGTTGGAGTCTGGCACCCGACGAGTCTACCGACGGGGCGTCCCTGTAACATGGGCGAAACATAAGCGTCACGGACAAGTAACGCAGCGCAACTAATCTCAGTAAAGCCGATGTGTCCGATTCGGTCGTGTCCACGCCCTCGTCGTCTGGAGTTATTCCGCATGTTTCGCGATTCGTCCGAAGTGCTCAAATTCATTAAAGACAATGACGTCAAGTTTCTTGACATCCGTTTCACCGATCTCCCCGGTGTGCAGCAGCACTTCAACATTCCGGCATCCACCGTCGACGAAGAGTTCTTCACCGTTGGCCAAATGTTCGATGGTTCCTCGATCCGCGGTTTCGCGTCGATCCACGAATCCGACATGCAGCTCATCCCAGACGTTTCGACCGCGTACCTCGACCCATTCCGCACCGAGAAGACGCTCATCATGCTCTTCGACATCTACAACCCGCGCAATGGTGAGATCTACTCCAAGGACCCGCGCCAGGTGGCCAAGAAGGCCGAGAAGTACCTCGCCTCCACGGGCATCGGCGACACCGCCTTCTTCGGTTCTGAAGCGGAGTTCTATATCTTCGACGACGTGCGTTACGAAGTGAACCAGCACACGAGCTACTACTTCGTCGACTCCAGTGAGGGTGCCTGGAACTCAGGTCGCAAGGAAGACGGCGGAAACCTCGCCAACAAGACCCCGTTCAAGGGCGGCTATTTTCCGGTCAGCCCGGTCGACCAGCACGTCGACCTGCGCGACGACATCTGCCTCAAGTTGATCGAATCGGGCCTCGTGCTCGAGCGCAGCCACCACGAAGTCGGCACCGGCGGCCAGGGCGAGATCAACTACAAATTCGACACCATGGTGCACGCGGCCGATGACCTGCTGAAGTTCAAGTACATCGTCAAGAACACGGCGCACGACTGGAACAAGACCGCGACGTTCATGCCCAAGCCGCTGTTCGGCGACAACGGCTCCGGCATGCACACCCACCAGTCACTGTGGGCCGACGGTAAGCCGTTGTTCTACGACGAGGCCGGCTATGGCGGACTGTCCGACGTGGCTCGCTGGTACATCGGAGGCCTGCTCAAGCACGCCCCGGCCGTCCTCGCCTTCACTAACCCCACGGTCAACTCGTACCACCGTCTCGTTCCCGGCTTCGAAGCTCCGGTCAACCTGGTCTACTCGGCCGGCAACCGCTCGGCGTCGATCCGCATCCCGATCACCGGAACCAACCCGAAGGCCAAGCGCCTCGAGTTCCGCGCTCCCGACGCGTCCGGGAACCCGTACCTCGCCTTCGCCGCGCAGCTCATGGCCGGTCTCGACGGCATCAAGAACCGCATTGAGCCGCACGAACCCGTCGACAAGGACCTCTACGAGCTGCCGCCCGAGGAAGCCAAGAACATCCCCCAGGTTCCTGCCTCGCTCGAGGAGGCCCTGCAGGCCCTCGAAGCCGACCACGACTTTCTGCTCGCCGGAAACGTGTTCACACCCGAACTGATCGAGACCTGGATCGAGTACAAGCGCGAAAACGAGATCAAGCCGCTCGCCCAGCGTCCGCACCCGTTTGAGTTCGAGCTGTACTACGGCGTGTAGGCTCCAGCCACTGCAGCGATAGCGAATAGAGCGCCGGGACCGCATCTTCGGATGCGGTCCCTTTCTCGTTTCTGGGAGCGTGTGTGGCGTGTGACCGGCCCCCATATCGGCTCGGGTGCGATCAGCCGACGGTGGCCCCCGGACGCTCCACGGGGCCATAGAACAGCCTCTCGAACACGGCGCGGGCCCGTCGAGTCACGGCGAGGTAGTCATCCTCGAGCTGGTTGCCCGAACCGGGCGGGTATTCCATGACGCGAGCGATGCCCTCGAGGGCCGCGCGATCGGTGGGCAACACGTTCGAGGTGTGATTCGTCCAGAGCGTTATCGCCGAGCGAGCGCGGGACGCGAAGATCCATGCGCTGCGCAACACCGCCGCATCCGCTGCCGGTATCAATCCGGCGCTGACCGCCTCCGACAACGCCGACAGCGTCGACGTCGTGCGCAACGCCGGAATCGCTGCCGCGTGCTGCAACTGCAGCAGCTGGACCAGCCATTCCACGTCGCTGAGCGATCCACGCCCCAATTTGAGGTGCCGGTTCGGGTCTGCGGCCTGCGGCAGACGTTCGTTCTCGACCCGAGCCTTGATGCGGCGAACCTCACGTACGGCCTGCTCGCTGATGGCGATGGGGTACCGCACCTCGTCGGCCACGGCCTCGAAATCCCGCAGCAACGCGGCGTCGCCGGCCACACCACGACCGCGGAGGAGCGCCTGGGCTTCCCAGGTCAGCGACCAGCGGCGGTAGTACGCCCGGTACGAGTCGAGCGACCGCACCACGGGCCCATTGCTGCCCTCGGGCCGCAGCCCGATGTCCAGGTCGAGCGGCAATCGCCCGTCTTCGGTGAGCCGGTTGAGTTCGCGCACAATATACCGGGCACGGTCGTTGGCCGCTTCCCCGGTGACAGTACCAGCGCGGAACACGTACATGACGTCGGCATCGGAGCCGAAACCGAGCTCCGCGCCACCGAACCGGCCCATGCCGATCACACCGAATTCAATACCGTCGCGGTCGGCCGCGCCGCCGTCAGACCGGTCAGAACCACCCTGAACGATCAGGTCTCCCCCACGAATGGCGGCGATGACGCCCTGAATATAGGTAGCGTTGACATCGCTCAGCCCCTGCCCGAGCTGGTCGAGATCGATCTGACCGAGCAGTGAGGCGAAGGCCAGACGGAGCATCTCGCGGCGGCGGGCGGCGCGCAAAATGGTCGCGGCGGCATCCGGGCTCTCGTGCCGGCCCAGTACCGCTCTGGCTTCGTCCCGAAGAGATTTGAGCGGGCGAGGCTGCAAATCGGCCTCATCTTCAAGCCACGCTACCGCTTCAGGGATCTTCTCCAGCAGCTCGCCGATGTATCGGCTTCCGGACAACACCCGAGTGAGGCGTTCGGCGGCGCCGGAGGAATCGCGCAACATGCGCAGGAACCAGTAGGTCGAGCCGAGGTTATCGCTGAGGCGACGGAAGGCCAAAAAGCCGTAGTCAGGGTCGGCTCCCTGCGACAGCCACTGCAACAGCACGGGCAGCAGGTGCCGCTGGATGGCCGCTCGTCGAGATACTCCACCGGAGAGGGCAGCGATGTGCGCCAGAGCGCCCTTGGTGTTGAGAAATCCGATTGCCGCCAGACGTGCTTCGGCCTGTGCACTCGTCAGGTTCAGGCCATCAGCCGGGAGCGATGCCACCGCCGACAGCAGGGGGCGGTAGAACAGCCGCTCGTGCAGGCCGCGCACCCGTTGTTTGGTTTCCGACCAGCGCACGGACAGTCCGGCCGCGCTGGTGGCCAGACCTGTCGACCGGGCCAGTACCCGCAGATTCGCTTCGTCCCGCGGAACCAGGTGAGTGCGGCGGAGCTTCTGTAACTGCAGCCGATGTTCCATCAGACGCAGCATGCGGTAGTCCTGCGCGAATTCGGTGGCTTCGGCCCGGCCCACGTACCCGGCGGTGGCCAGCGCGGTCAGGGCCGGAAGGGTACCGGCCTGTCGAACGTCGGGGTCGGCCTGGCCATGCACGAGTTGGAGCAGTTGCACCGTGAACTCTATATCGCGCAATCCGCCCGGACCGAGCTTGAGTTGCACATCGACCTCGTCGTCGGGGATGTTATCGGTGACCCGCTCCCGCATCCGCTGCACGGATTCGACGAAATTCTCCCGGCTGGCGCTGCTCCAGATTTTGGGAGTGACCGCGTCCATGTAGCGGGCTCCGAGCTCACGGTCACCGGCCAGCGTGCGGGCCTTAAGCAGTGCCTGAAATTCCCAACTTTTGGCCCAGCGGTCATAGTAGGCCAGGTGTGATTCGATCGATCGCACAAGAGCTCCGCTCTTGCCTTCCGGCCGCAGGTTGGGGTCGACCTCCCAGAGTTCGGGTTCGACGGAGGACTCGTTGAGACCGCGCATGATCAGCACGGCCAGCCGGGTGGCGATTTCGACCGCACGAGAGCTCTCCAGGCCGGCCGTTTCGTCGCCGTCAGCGACGAAAATGACGTCGACGTCGCTCACGTAGTTGAGTTCACTCGCGCCGGCCTTGCCCATGCCGATAATGGCGAGGCGGGTGGCGCACACCTGTTCGGTCGGAAAGACTCCACGCCCGGCCATGTCCCCGCTGGACATGGTCCGAGCGACCGCGAGGGCGGCCTCGAGGGCTGCTGTGGCGAGGTCTGCCAAGCTGCGGGCGATGCCGTCGAGCCCGGCCACGGGGTCGTTCTGCTCGAGGTCGAACGCTGCGAGCTGGGCCAGACGGCGGCGGTAGCGCACCCGCAGGGCAACCCAAGCCGCATCATCGACGACGTGGGAGAATCCGTTGGCCGCGCCGACCGAGTCCAACAGGTCGCTCACCAGCTCGTCGACGCTGGGCAGCGCAGCCATCGGTGTCGCCAGAACCGACAATTCACTTGGATGCCGAAGAAAGAATTCGGTGAGCCCGCTCGACGCTCCGAGAACCTTCAGTAACCGCGCAGCCGTCGCGGGCGACTGGAGCAGTTCGAATAGTTCGGCCGATCCCTGTCGCAGCAGGGCGACGAGCGCGACGAGCGCGGCATCCGGGCTTGCCGTTGCAGTGAGTAGCGGCAACAGCGCGCGGGTATCGGTCAACCGGCCGGTCGAACTTGAGCCGCCGGGCGGGCTGCCCGTACCCAGCAGAGCGACCTCGTCGAGCCGAACACGCACCTCGGCGAGGTCAACGAAACCGACCCGAACAAGTTCGGTCTGGGTCAATTGCAAACGCTCCATCGCGGGTGATTCCTTCGATCATCGACACAACTGACGAGTTAGAGCATCTCCAGGTTCTTCTGCAGTTCGAACGGGGTGACCTGCGACCGGTAGTCACGCCACTCCTGCCGCTTGTTCAACAGAACATAGTTGAAGACCTGTTCGCCGAGCGTCTCCGCGACGAGTTCGGACTCCTCCATGAACTGGATGGCGTGATCGAGGCTGGCCGGCAGCTGCGTGTAGCCGAGCGCACGACGTTCGGTGTCGCTGAGGCTCCAGACGTTGTCTTCGGCCTCGGGCGGCAGCTCGTAGCCCTCTTCGATGCCCTTGAGGCCGGCGGCCAGCATGAGCGAATACGCAAGGTACGGGTTGGCGGCAGAATCAATCGCTCGGTACTCGACGCGGGCACTCTGGCCTTTGTTGGGCTTGTAGAGCGGCACGCGCACCAATGCTGAGCGGTTGTTGTGGCCCCAGCAGACGAAGCTCGGCGCTTCGTCGCCGCCCCACAGTCGCTTGTACGAGTTGACGAACTGGTTGGTCACCGCGGTGATCTCCGGGGCGTGCTTGAGCAGCCCGGCGATGAACTGGCGACCAATTTTGGACAACTGGTATTTGGCTCCGGCCTCGTAAAACGCGTTCGCGTCACCCTCGAACAGCGACATGTGGGTGTGCATACCGGATCCGGGGTGTTCCGACATGGGCTTGGGCATAAATGTCGCGTAGACCCCCTGCTCGATCGCGACTTCCTTGACTACGGTGCGGAAAGTCATGATGTTGTCGGCGGTAGTGAGCGCGTCGGCATATCGCAGGTCGATTTCGTTCTGGCCGGGACCGGCTTCGTGGTGGCTGAATTCCACGGAAATGCCGAGGTCTTCGAGCATACGCACGGAGCGGCGACGGAAATCATGGGCCGTCCCGCCGGGAACGTTGTCGAAGTAGCCGGCCGAGTCGACCGGTATAGGACCGTTCTTGCCGTACTTCGAGGACTTGAGCAGATAGAACTCCACCTCGGGGTGGGTGTAGAACGTGAAGCCGCGGTCGGCCGCTTTGGCGAGGGTGCGCTTGAGCACGTTGCGCGGGTCGGCCACGGCGGGCTGGCCGTCGGGTGTGGTGATGTCGCAGAACATGCGCGCGGTGGGATCGATTTCACCGCGCCAGGGCAGAATCTGGAAGGTGGTGGGATCGGGGTGGGCCAGGACATCCGCTTCAAAGGAACGAGTGAGGCCCTCGATCGCTGAGCCGTCGAAACCGAGGCCTTCGTTGAAGGCACCCTCGACCTCGGCGGGGGCAATAGCCACCGATTTGAGGGTACCGACGACATCGGTGAACCAGAGTCGAACGAACTTGATTCCTCGCTCCTCGATGGTCCGAAGAACGAAGTCGCGCTGCTTGTCCATTCACGCTCTTTCTGATTGCTCCAACAGGTACGTACCTGAATAACTACTGTCTAGGCTACTGGCTCCAAGCACGATTGCTTGCCTGACTACACTTGTCGCATGCCAGAATCGACAGCACCCGATCCCGCCCCGATGGTTTCTCCCGACGCTGCTACTGCGCAGCATCCGTACAGCGCCGAGGCCGGCCCCAAGCGAGTGCGCACCCGCCATTTTCACAACGCCAAGTTGCAGGGCATCCCCATTACGGGTCTGACGAGCTACGACATGCTCACCGCCCAAATTTTCGACGACGCCGGGATCGATTTTCTGCTGGTGGGCGATTCGGCCGGCAACAACGTGTTCGGGTACGAGACGACCCTCCCGGTCACCGTCGACGAGCTCATCCCGCTGACGCGTGCCGTCGTTCGCGCGGTCACGCGTGCGCTCGTCGTCGCCGATATGCCGTTCGGTTCGTATGAGAGCGGTCCGGACCAGGCCCTGGCGACAGCCGTGCGGTTCATGAAGGAAGCCCAGACGCACGCGGTGAAGCTCGAAGGCGGACGGCGCAGCCACAAGCAAATCAGACGTATCGTCTCGGCCGGAATCCCCGTGATGGGCCACGTGGGATTCACCCCACAGAGCGAACACGGTTTGGGTGGCCACATCATTCAGGGCCGGGGTGAGGCTGCCGAGGAACTCATCGCGGACGCCCTCGCCGTGCAAGACGCCGGGGCGTTCGCCGTAGTGCTGGAGATGGTGCCAGCCACGGTCGCCGCCCGCGTCACGGAACGGCTGTCGATTCCGACCATCGGGGTCGGGGCCGGGCCATCCGTTGATGGCCAGCTGCTGGTGTGGACGGATTTCGCCGGGATGACCAGCGGTCGGGTGCCCAAATTTGTGCGTCAGTACGCCGACGTACGGGCGGTGCTGATGGATGCTGTTCAGCGGTTCACTGCCGACGTCAAGTCAGGCGCCTACCCGGCTGCCGAGCACAGCTACGAGTAGAGGACCCCGTGCTGACTCAGGATGGGCCGCGGTCAGCGGGCGTCGCGGGCGTCGTCTTCCGACCACTTGGCGCTGTTCGCGCGCAGCTTTTCTAGGGCATGGGCTGCCTCGTCGCGCGTTGCGAACGGCCCCACCCGATCAAGCGACGCTGACTGCAAGCCGTGCTCCACGTCGCCGGTGCGCATGTTGTACCAGAATGCGTGTTCTTTGTCCTCGGCCATAAGCTAGATCTTATGCCTAAGGATTCAATTGGTCACCTCGTCCCTGGAACGGTGTCATCGACCCGTTCCGTTCCGTCCCACATCGTTCGCCCGGAGTACGTGGGCAAGAAGGGGCCGAACACTTTCACCGGCTCAGACGTCTATTCGGCCGAGAAGATCGAACTCATCCGTGAGTCCGGACGAATCGCCGCCCAGGCCATTGCCGCTGTCGGGCGGGCTATTGTTCCCGGCGTGACGACCGAGGAACTGGACCACATCGGTCACGACTATATGGTTGCCCACGACGCTTACCCCTCGACGCTCGGCTACCGCGGCTACCCCAAAGCGTTGTGCAGCTCGGTGAATGAGGTCATTTGCCACGGAATCCCCGACGACACGGTGCTCGAAGACGGCGACATCGTCAACATCGACATCACGGCGTTCAAGAACGGCGTGCACGGCGACACCAACGTCACGTTCATCGTCGGCGAAGGCAGCGAGGAGGTGACGCTGCTCGTCGAACGAACCAGGGAGGCGCTCGCTCGCGGCATTAAAGCCGTCGCTCCGGGTCGCGAGGTGAACGTGATTGGTCGCGCCATCGAGTCCTATGCCAAACGGTTCAACTACGGTGTCGTGCGCGACTACACGGGCCACGGCGTCGGCGAGGCCTTCCACTCCGGTCTCATCATTCCGCACTACGACGCACCGCAGTACGACACGGTCATGGAGGTCGGAATGGTGTTCACCATCGAGCCGATGCTCACCCTCGGCACCAGCGACTGGGACATCTGGAGCGACGACTGGACGGTGCTCACCCGCGACCGCAGCATGACCGCGCAGTTTGAACACACCCTCGTGGTGACCGAGCGCGGCGCCGAGATCTTGACCCTGGCCTGACAAACTTTTCGAGCAGATAGGTTCAACACATGACGGCAACGACGGCAATCGGTATCGACATCGGCGGTACGGGAATCAAGGGTGCGGTGGTTGATCTCTTGACCGGCGTGCTTCTCTCTGACCGTGTAAAGTTGCCGACGCCGCGCGGCGGGCGCCCACAGGACATCGTCGAGACCACTCGGACCCTGCTCGCAACGGTCTCGAAAGACGTCGGCGACCTGCCGGTCGGTGTCTGCTTTCCTGCAGTCGTGAAGAACGGGCACACCATGTCGGCGGCGAACGTCTCGTCGAAATGGATTGGCCTGGCCGCTGAGGCACTGTTTGAAAAAGGCCTTGATCTCCCGATTCACTTTGTCAACGACGCAGATGCGGCCGGGTATGCTGAGGCGCAATTCGGTGCAGCCATGGGCGTACCCGGCGTCGTGCTACTGACCACCCTCGGTACCGGTATCGGTTCAGCGCTCCTCAACGATGGCGTGCTGGTGCCCAACACGGAGCTGGGCCACCTGCAGATCGACGGCTACGACTACGAAACCCGCGCGGCCTACTCGGCCAAGGAACGTGACGATCTCAGCTGGGACAAGTGGGCTGCACGCCTGCAGAAGTATTACTCGACGCTGGAACTGCTCTTCTCCCCCGACCTGTTCATAGTTGGCGGAGGGGTCTCCAAGCACCACGAGAACTTTCTTCCGCTGCTCCGTTTGAAAACCCGGATCATTCCCGCCGTGCACCGCAACAATGCCGGAATCCTCGGGGCGGCGGCCCTGGCGGCTCGGTTTCCCGGCTAGACCCGCTGCAGGGCCCGCTCCCGCCAGGCCCGATTCGGCGGCACCAACCTCGCCGGACCGGCGGGGGAAACGGGCCGGCTAGTACGCCGGGTTCTGTCCAGGTGTTTGCACACCGTCGACGGCCATCTATCTCGTGACTACGTTGCCGCAGCCCTCTAGCGGTCTACCCGAAAGCTCGGCGAGCCGCCTCAACGCTTTCTGTCTGACCTTGCTCCGGACGAGGTTTACCGAGCCGACCAGGTCACCCTGGCCTCTGGTGGTCTCTTACACCACCGTTTCACCCTTACCTCCGGCTTGCGCCAGTGGCGGTCTACTTTCTGTGGCACTATCTCGCGGGTTACCCCGGGTGGGTGTTACCCACCATCCTGCTCTGTGGAGCCCGGACGTTCCTCGGCATCCGCTTGATCCGAAGTTCAAACGCATGACGCGACCGTCTTGCCGACCCATTCCGAAAATCAAGCCTACAGGGCGGGTGAACCCGCCCTGTACCCGGGCTAGATTCCGGATTCCTCCGTGCGCACCAGGACTGCGCCACAGTCGGGACAAAAGATGACCTCGTCGCCCGGCGCCTGGCGGGCGTCAGCGAGGTCACTGCCGGTCAGTGTCATCGTGCATCCGCTGCAGGTGCGGGCGCGCAACAGGGCTGCAGCATTGCCGTGGCCGGTGATGCGCAGGCGCTCATACAGCGCCGCGAGGTCATCGGAAATAGTTGCGGCCACGGTGGCACGGTCCCGGGTGAGTTCGCCGAGCTGACGGGTGAGGTCAACCAGCACCTCATCGCGCGCGGATTCGGTAACGCTCACGCGCTCGGCGATGGCATCACGTTCCTTCTCCACCACCGCGACGGCGGCTTCGTGCTCTTCCTGACGCTCCAACACAGCGATCTCGATCTCTTCGAGGTCAAACAGGCGCTTCTTGAGCGAGGCGATTTCGGAGTCCAAGGCCTGGATGTCCTTGATCGAGGAGGTGTGCTGCAGACGGTCGTTATCGCGAGCGATCCGTTTCTCGACGACCTCTACGTCGCTCTCGATGCGTCCCAATTCGGTGCGCACATCGTCGAGCTCGCCCGACCGGCCGAGCATCTTCATACGGCTGGCTTCCGCCTCACGATTGAGCGCGGCCAGCTCGGTGTGTTGCACGAGCGACTTCGACTGGTGGCTGAGCTGAAGAACTTTGATGTCGAGGGCCTGAAGCCGCAGAAGTTCCTTCTGCTGGAGTGGTGATGCCTTCACGATGTTCTGACCTAACGCTGGAAGTGAGATGTGGTGCGGAATGGAGTGACCCGGACATTATTAGTGCACAACGGCGAAGTCCCACGGGTCGGTATTCAGATCGCTCACTGTGACCGTCATCCCCGGCAGGGCTTCGCGCAGCTGTGCCGCCGCCGGTTCCAGCCAGAGCCATTCGCTGGCCCAGTGCGACACGTCCATCAGCGCTGGTCCGCCCGCACAGAGGGCCTGCTCTCGAGCTTCGGACGCCGGGTGATGGCGCAGGTCGGAGGTGATGTAGACATCCGCTGCGAGCACCTTGGGCTGGCGCAGCAACGAATCACCCGCGCCGCCGCACAGGGCGACCGTGGTGACCGGTGCGGCGTAGTCGCCAGCGACACGCACACCCGACGCCGTCGCCGGCAACAGAGCCAACAGAGTATGCGCGAGGTGACCGAGGGTTGTCGGGCGCGGGAGACGACCCACCCGGCCGATACCGGTTCCGGGCACGACACTGTCCGTGATGGGGGTCCTGTCAACCAGCCCGAGTCGGGTGGCGATGACATCGGACACCCCGTCAGCAACGACGTCTGCGTTCGTGTGGGCGGCCAGCAGGGCGCACTGGGCACGGATCAGCCGACTGAGCAGGGCGCCCTTATAACGATCTTCGGCAACGCTCGTGACACCGCGCAGCAGCAGCGGGTGATGCGTCACAAGCAGGTCGGCCCCGGCCGCGATCGCCTCGTCGACGGTGTGGGCGACAGCGTCGACAGCGAGGTGAATGCGGTGCACCGGCTGCGAAGGACCACCGCTGATCAGGCCCGGGGTGTCCCAGTCCTCGGCGCCGTCGAGGGGCCACAGGGTGTGGGCGACGCGGGTAACGTCGGCTAGCGAGAATGGCACTCGATCAGCCTACCGGGAGACCGGCGCAGGGGCCTTGCCAGACACGGTTCAACCCAATGCTCCGTGGCCGGCGGAAGGTAGTCAGTAGTCGAAGTCGTCGAACTGCGCGGCAGCCGACTCCTCCCGGGTCCAGGCGGCGGGAATCATGGCGCCCGATTGGGCTTTGCGGTGCAGAAAGTCAGTTGTTTCCGGTTCCACCAGTTCCGGCGACTGGCCCTCGGTTGTTAGGCTCATCAACTGGCTTGCGGAACCGATCAAGAATTGAGCTCGAAGAAGATGTCCGTCGCGGCCCACCACGGGAATGTCCACGACATCGACTTGGCGCCGGTTGCACAGTGCCTCGGCATAGAGCAGCACCGCGTCAGCCAAATCACTGCCCGTTATAACTGAACCGCCCGGGTGAAATATGCGTTTCATGATCGCCCCTCGAAAGCTCACGGAAAATTCACGTGCTACCAGGGTCTGGGGCGGCAAAAAGTAGTATATGCCCGGTCTACCCCAAATTGAGGAAAACTCGGCGATCTCGCATGTTGGGCCATTTCAGGGCCCGGACGACCTTCCGGAGATCGTGATGCTAAAGGGTGAGCGAGCGATTCACGATGCGTTCGGCCACGTCTGCCAGGGGAAGACCGTTGTTTCGGGCGTAGTCGCGAATCTTGTCGAAGGCATCCCTCATGTGCACGCGATGGGTGTACGCGACCACACCCTTGGCCTGTTCGATCAGCACCCGACTGCTCAGCGCGTGCTGCAGCTGCTGGCGAACAATATCGCTCTCGCGAATGGCGCGCTCCTGCAGGATGCCGATAGTCGCGACATCCGCGAGAGCCTGGACCGTTTTGGTGTCCGCCGCGCTCAATCCCCCGGTACGGTCCCAGAACAGATTGAGGGAGCCGATGGTCGTGGCACGCAGTCGAAGAGGAACGGCATGCATGGACGCGAAGCCCTGGGCGAGGGCACCCGCCCGAAATTTCGGCCATTGGTCACCGGTGCTCTCGATGTCGGGGATAGCAACGGCCTGGCCGGTTGTGAAGCTCTCCACGCAGGGACCGCTCCCGGCTCGTAGCTGGAGAATTTCGACTAGGCGGCTACGTTCGTTGGTCGACGCGACGACTTCAAGCTTGCCATCGCCGGCCGACAGGATGATACCGGCTGCCGAGGCTTCCAGGAGGGCGGCGCATTTCTCGACGAGCGTGTGTAGCAAGTCGACCACATCGTAATCGGCGACGAGAGTATCGGCCAGGGTAACGAAGGTCTCAACGAGCTGACCTTCCCGGATTGTTGTCACCAGAATTCCATCCTAAGACTTGAGCACCGACGAAAAATCCAGTCGTCGTGTCACTACATTCTCAGCCAGTTCTCGAACCGCTCGTCCGTCAATAAAGGCGTGACCGTGAACAATCAGAAGCTTGTCTGCCACGGAAGGATTGAGCTGGGCCCAAACCATTCCGGTCGCTCGGTAGACGCGCCCTGAGTATCCCTCATTATCTTCCAGATTTGCCTTTAATGTTCACGACGCCAGCGATCGGCACAGAACCTGACTCGCGGCACTCTGGGCAATTTTTCCGGCGTCCTTGAACTGGCTGAGGTGATTGCTCCCGGCCCGTTTAAAAACAACGTCACCGCCCCAATCTCGAGTGGCCCCTGCTCAGGGAAAATACGTGCATCGACCGTACGTCAACGTCTCGCGCTGCCCTGAGAAGCGCCGGCCGGGGGTGAATGTCGCACAGTCTGAAGATCATCGATGAGGACGGTTCGACGGATCGCGACTCGAGCGACCACGAATTGGTCACGCGGCACGCTGATGCTCGCCCCGGGAGCACCGCGCACCGCCGCGATGACGTGGAGCCTGCCCAAGGAAGTCCGCGCGGTCACACGCAGGCCCTCGCCGGGAAGGGCGTGACTCCGATGAGCTAACACACCTCCCGAGCATGGCCAACGCCGCCAAATCCTGGTAGGCAGATCTATTGGCCGTGACTGGGCAGTCTTCATGGCCAGTGGGCCGTTCTTGATGGCCTTGACAGCGCGAGCCGCCACGATTCCTGAATGTGTCGCAACAACTGGTCGTCCAAGTCGCTCGATTGGT
>NZ_JAJAYI010000104.1 GCF_026786305.1 Cryobacterium sp. | reverse complement strand
TCCACTCAGCGAATTCCACTCAGCGAATTCCACTCGGCGACGAGGGTGGCCCACGCCCACCCAGATGTTCGTGGAAATCCAGCCCAGGCGCGTCTTCGAGTAAAGCGCTGCGGTGTGACTGGATACCCCGGCTCCCAGTGCGACGATACGAGCCGTTTCAGACCTCACTATCTCAGCGCCTGCGCTGTTCGCCCGACCAAACACTTATACGATAGGGGGTATTTACCAGTTTGGAGGGCTGCTGATGAGCGAGATTGCACGGGAGGTGGCACCATGAGGGTCATGTCAGCACACTCCGAGCAGAATGCCGTGGTGACCGGCGTTATCGAGTTCGCTTCAGGAGACCGGCCTGCCGGTCCATTCACGGTCACCGTACTCGTCGAAGACGTGTCACGAGCGGATGCCCCGAGCGCCATCGTTGGCGGCGCCCGCTTCGAGAACCCGGCGTTTGGGGAGACCGAAGAGGCGCAACTGCCCTTCGCCGTGACCGTGCCCACGAACACGCTCACCGGGGTCCGTCGTCTGAACGTGCGGGTGCACGTGCGCGAGGGACTGCTCGGAAGCCCGAACGTCACGCGCCCGAACGTCACGCGCCCGAACGTCACGCGCCCGAACATCACGCGCCCGAACATTACCGAGGGGGACTTCGTATCGACGCAGTCCCACCCGGTGTTGGCCGACCCTGTGTTGGCCGACCCTGTGTTGGCCGACCCGGTGCTGTCGGGGTCGGCGTCAGTTCGTATCCCGGTTCTGCGTGTCTGAAGCGGTGGCGGCGGCGGCGCTGTCGGCGGCGGCTCGCACCTCGGCCTCATCGAACGACGTGATCACGCCACCGAGGCTTTCGTAGCCGGTGAGCGACGGACCCCAGGCCGCGCCGTTGAACCACTTGTGGAACAGTTCGCTGCTGGTTCCGGTGAGGAACACATCGAGCCGGCCAGGTGCCCAGGAGACCACGCGCGGCTGCGAGGTCGCGATGCCGCCCATGTTCTCGTAGTCGAGCACCGACGGACCCCACGAGTTGCCGTCAAACCACTTGTGGTAGAGCGCACTGTCGGTGCCGATCACAAACAGATCGAGCCGGTTCGGACCCCAGGACACGGCCTCGGGTTCGCCCACGACAATGCCGCCGAGCCGTTCGAAGTCGTTGACCGACGGGCCCCAGGCTGAGCCGTCCCACCACTTGTGGTACAGCGCGCCGTCCGTGCCCGTGACAAAGACGTCGAGTCGGTTCGGGCCCCACGAGACAACGCGCGGCGACGAGGCGCAGACCCCGCCGAGGCGTTCGTACCCGGTGAGGGATGGACCCCAGGCGGAGCCATTCCACCACTTGTGGTAGAGCGCCCGGTCGGTGCCGATCACGAAGACGTCGAGGCGGTTCGGTCCCCAGGAGACGACTTCGGGCTGGCCGACAACGATGCCGCCCATGTTCTCGTAGCCGGCGACCGAGGGACCCCACGCTCCATCGAACCATTTGTGATAGAGCGCGTGGTCACTGCCGACGACGAACACGTCGAGCCGGTTCGGCCCCCAGGCCACCACGCGCGGGTCACCGAGAATGACGCCCCCCATGTTTTCGAAGCCCGTCGCCGATGGCCCCCAGGCGCTGCCGTTCCACCACTTGTGGTACAGCGCGCTATCGGTTCCGGTGACGAACAGGTCGAGCCGGTTCGGCCCCCACGCAACGGCCTGTGGAACGCTCTCGGCGATGCCGCCCAGATCTTCGAAGCCCGCGACCGACGGCCCCCACGCCCCGTCGAACCATTTGTGGAACACGTCGCGGTTGGTGCCGAGCACGAAGGCGTCGAGACGGTTCGGGCCCCACGACACGACGGGGCTCGAACTGGCCCGGGCCGTTTGCGGGTACATGAAGTTGACCGCGGCAATGTCTCCGGCCGACAGGGCGGCGCGCTGGCCGATCTGAGCTCCGGCCTGCACCGGGGTGATCGTCTCCAGCCCGTTCTTCGAGAATGCGGTGCGCGGGTAGTGCATGATCGAACCGTAGTCATAACCGCCGACATCATCGCCGTCGACGATGTGCTGGTCGAACTGGCTCTCCATGCCCGTTTCGATGTTGGCCACTTGGATCGTCACGAAGGTATTGCGGTCTTCGCGGCTCTGTTCGTGCCAGAGGCCGACCGCGTGGCCGATCTCATGGATGGCGTTGCCGGTACTGCAGCCGGTACCCAGGCTGATGGTCTGCATACCGTTACCCTGCATGCCCAGCATTGACCAGCATCCGCCGGCATCACTGAACTCAACAAAGTTGGAAAACTGTGCCGCATTGGCCGGGGTGCGTTCCGGAAAGCGGATGGGCGTGCGCGCCTCCCAGTGTGTGATTGCATCGCGTACCCGCTGTTGGTTCGGCAGGGCGGCGTTGATCTGAAACGGAACCTGGGCGTTGGGCCAGCGAAAGCGAGCGCCGGTAATGATGACGCCTCGGGCACGACCGTCGTCCCGGTTTGCCCTGTCCTTGGTCTGCTCCAACTCGGCGACGGTGCCCAGCACGATGTCACCTTCGAAGACGGCCAGATCGTTGACCTTGTAGTAGACCACTTCGGTCGGCCCGAAAGTGACGCCCGAGATGATACCGGATGCCGATTCTCCCGCCTGAAATTCACCCGCACTGACGAATTTCTGGTCCCCGCCTGGGCCGGAATTGTTTTCTGCCATGGAACTGCTCCTTGTGCCCGCTGTTCCTCACTGGCACCGTGCCGGAATCAGCACTGTGCCGGAATCAGCACTGTGCCGGAATCAGCACTGTGCCGGAATCAGCACTGTGCCGGAACGGCGGTCACACTACGCCGCCAGGCGTTATCGGAGCGTTACTCGGGGCTTTTTTCCGGGCCTGATCCGCCAACGACGGTCAGCGCGAACCGCCGACCAGCCGTTCGATCGCGGCGAGGGGGATCGGTAGCCAGGTGGGGCGGTTGCGGGTCTCATAAACGGCCTCGTAGAGAGCCTTGTCGAGTTCGAACGCATCGAGCAGGGCGCTCTGATCGGCCAGCTCAATGCCGGAGCGTTCCGCATAGCCGTCGAGAAACGCCCGCCGGCACGCGGCGGCCCAGTCAGAAATTGAGGGCAGGGTGTCGGCCGTCGGCCCCGCGGTAGCCATCATCGCCCCCGACACGTAGGAGAACGACCTCAGCATGCCGGCGACATCGCGCAGCGGAATGTCGGGCCGGGTGCGCTCGCGCAGGGTGCGCAGCGGTTCCCCCTCGAAGTCGAGCAGCACCCAGCCACGGCCCTGCACATCGAGAACCTGGCCGAGGTGAAAGTCACCATGGATACGTTGCAGCCTCGGCCACGCCGCGGTCTCCGCCCGGGCAAACACCGCCTCGATGGCGTCGCGGTGTCTGGCCAGAACCGGCACTTCACGCAGGGTCAGGCTGCAGCGCAGCCGCATCTTCGCCATTTCCTCGGCAATGACCGCGGGCGTCGCATCGAGGGTCGGCAGGGCGCGGCCGAGGTCCTGGTGCACCTCGGCGGTGGCTTGCCCCAACCGAAAGGAGGGGCCGGTGAAGTCGCTACCGGACGCGGCAGCAACCAGGGCGGTGCGCCAGGCATCCGGGGCACCGGGCAGAAACTCCTGGGCAAAGGCCAGATGACCGACAGCACGGCTACCGGGTTCGGCCGGGTCGTCCCACTGGCCGAGCACGGCGCCGAACGGCAGCGGAATCCGGCCCGATCCGGCGTTGGCCAGCGCGGCCTGCACCGTCACATCCGGATTCTCGCCGGCATGGATGATTCGGAATACTTTGCAGATGATCGGCGTGGTCGGCGCCCCGGTCGCGTCAACGCGCTGAACGATGATCGAGGTATTGGACTGCTCGCCGCTGAGTACGCGACTGGATGCGACCAGGTCCGTCGACGTGGCGGCGGAGCCCGGTCGTAGGTCTTCGCCGCGCGCGTTCGCCGCGGAGCGGTCTGTCGAAGGCGCGGTGGTCGTGGAGGAGACGCCCTGCCGTTCCATGAACGCGAGCAACGCGGCAGCGAAGGCGGGATCGTAGGCTGCGTCGTAGATGAAGCGCGCGTGGTCGGAGCCGGGCTTGCGCACCGTGATCAGGGCGTTGGTCGCACCGGGCAGCTCACCGACCCGCTCCGTGGTCGGCAGCTGGTACAGCGTGAGCCCCAGACTTGCGGTATCCAAGACGAGGTCGACGCGAATGCTAACTCCGGCCTCGGCCGAGGGAAGGGGGAAATGGCCGATGCTGCGCAGGGCCGGCATTCGCCCCTTGTTGCCGAACCAGCGCTGCGTTGACACCCAGGCGTTGACGTAGTCGGGCATCGGGGTGCCCCGATGGGTCGGGACGAGATCGGGATTGGGGGAGCGGTCTGCATTCTGGGCGCGTTCTCCATCGATCATGCCGCCAGCGTAGCGTCCTTGCCCGGATTGCGCGTGACAGTCTGGTGCGCCGTCGCACTACTCAGCGTGCGACGTGCGGGCAGTGCGCCAGGCCCCGAATCGGGATGGCGTGGATCAGACGATATTTTTAGGTACCTGAGCTAGAATTGTAAACAATTGACAGGGCGGCTGAGCTGGGCCGGATGGTCAATGGAATTCTTACACTCACGTAATTCAGATATTTACTCGAGAAAGAACTGTGAAGGGTATGCCCCAGCGATATTCATTGGAACCCGTCATCCAGGAATCCACCCCATCGATCATCGCCCGCAAGCTGCGGTACGCGATCGCCCACGGTGAGGTGGCCCCCGGGTCGCAACTCGGTGAGGCTGAACTCGCCCGCGAACTCGGCGTCAGCCGGGGCCCGCTGCGCGAAGCAATGCAGCGGTTGACGCAGGAAGGTCTATTGGTCAGCATTCGCAACCGCGGCCTCTTCGTGATTGAAATGACGGATGCCGAGATTCGCGACATGTACGTGCTGCGCACCGCGATCGAGTCGGCGGCCTGCAAACTGCTCGTGCGCGCCGACCACGTCACCGCCGGTCAGAATCTGCTCGCCAAGGTGTCCGAGATGGAGAATGCGGCTGCCACCGGCGACCGCGCCGTCATGAGTGACGCCGACATGGCGTTTCACGAACACCTCGTGGCGTTGAGCGGCAGTCGCAGCCTGGCACGCATCCACAACACGCTCATGACCGAGACACGCATGTGCCTGGCCGTGCCGCAGGACTCCTACCGGGTCACCGAGGAATGGCTCGCGGAACACCGCGGTATCGCCGAGGCCGTGTTCGCCGGGGATGGTCCGCTGGCCGAGAGCCGGTTGAATGACCACGAAGACGACGCTCTGGCGCGACTGACGAGCGCGCCGGCATCCGTTTCGGTCGGCTGAGGCTGGTCAAAGGTCACAGCTGAACCGGCGGGGCTGCTCCTCTACAGCGATGAGAGCGGATGTCCCGGGCTGACGCCGGTTGTCCTCGAGGCATTGTTGACAATCATCCGTTTCTGCAGTGTGCGGACATGATGCACACCGCGCCCCGCAGCACCGCGCCCCGCAGCACCGCGCTCGCCGTTGGCACCGGCGGTAACCGGCTCGATTGCGTCGGCCTCGCTCGACGTCTGTATCGAGGAGCCGCTACCGGCCATGAGCCCGCTCCGGAACACCCCGGGAGTGATCATTTTCGCCCAGATGTCGGGTGATGTGCTGGGCTGGCGGAACGGCCTGGCCCAACATGCACCGACAGTGTGCAGCGTTGGCCAGCGGGGGACGAGCTGAGCAATGTTGTCGACAAGACCCGCGGCTACGTCGCTCGAGCGCACTGATTCCGTTACCTCGCAATCATCACGAAACAAGAACTTCACAGTCAGATCATTGGTGACAATCGTGGGCGCTGCGTAATTACGCGCGCTGGGAGGAATACGTCCAGGCGGGCAGTAACGCCAGAAAGTGTGGCTCACAGCACGAAAAAGCGGATGAGCCGGGAACAATCGTTCGCGGCTCATCCGCTTCGGTGCATGTCAGGTTCATGGCAGGGTGTCAGATCAACGAATCACCCGAATCGGCACCGCGTGCAGCGCCACCGCACCGAACCGGTCGGTACTCGGCAGATTTTCCGTGGGGTGAAGGCGGCGATCGCTACAACGCACGTACGCGTGGGATTCGCGTCGGCTTCGCATAGGCCGACGGGATGCCGACCGGCCGGCTTAGGCCGTTGCGAGCGTCGTGATTGCCGCGTGCGGAAGCCGCACGGGTTCAACGCGAATACCGGTGCGTTCGCAACCGGTGCACTTGAGAACATAGCGGGGGAGAGTGAGCCGCAGGGCCTGCGCGGGGTTCGGTTTCAGGTCGGCCGGTGACTTGCAAAATGGGCAGGTGATTCGCATCGATTGTTGTCCTTTGGCTTGGTTCTGCGTAACTGATAACTCTCGTTAAATCGACCATAGGGGCAACATTGAATGACCGCGCCCCCTTGAAATTCCAGCAATTTTGTGTGTGCCGAGCATTTGTCTGTTCCTGTTTCAACTGACATGCATCCGCAGATTCGCGTCAGGATCAGTGACTGGATTCAACGGGCCGACCCTGTTTGCCGACTGTGTGTACAAAGTTTCGTTCGACAGGCTCGGAGTCAGACGCCACGTGCGCGCCACCGAGCGCATTTATTTATCGGACATACACTGTGCCCATGAATACTGTGCCCACGAATGCTGTGCCCATGAATGCTGTGCCCACGAATGCTGTGCCCACGAATGCTGTGCCCGGCAGCTCTGAGTCCTCGCCCGCAGGACAACAGACAGCCGTGCCCCAGACAGCCGTGCCCCAGGTTGCGAGCGCGCGCCGCGGGCCCACCATCACTTGGCACCAGCAGCACAAGAAATCCCTGACGACGGGGGAGCGGGCCGCCGACACCCTGCGCAATTCCATGGGCAGCTGGCGGTTCGTTGGCGGCTTCGTGCTGTTCATGATTTTGTGGGCCGCGGCGAATTCTTTCGCTGTGGGCTGGGATCCCTATCCCTTCATCCTGCTCAACCTGTTCCTGAGCATGCTCGCCGGACTTCAGGGCGCCATTCTGCTCATTTCGGCCAAACGGCAGGATTCGATCGCCGCCGCGCTGGCCAAGCATGACTTTGACACGAACGTTGCGGCGAAGATCGATATCGAGGCCCTATTGGAGATCAACAACCGTCAGCTCGTGATGATCAACGATCTGCACGCCATCCTCGAACGGCTTGACCTGTCCCGGCCGACGCCCGCGACGAGTGACTAGGTGTCGGCGGCGGGCGGTGCAAGAGAGTACTTTCCCCAACTAAACGGATGCCGCCAGCAGGCTCACGACGAGGGTGTCACCCTTGGTCGACAGCTGGCCGACCTCAAGAAATCCGAGGCGGTCGTGGAACGCGAGCGAACCCGGGTTCGGAGGTTCGAGGTTGACCTCGCAGAGCACCTCGGCGAGTAGTTCACGGCGGGCCGCACCGAAGATGGCGTCGTAAAGCACCTGGCCAAGGCCCTGCCCGCGAAATCCGTCGGCCACGACGATGCGGTCGACGTAGAGAAAATCGTTGGAACGGCTTGAGAACCAGCGGTAGTTCTCGCTCGCATACTCGGCCCCGGCGACAAACAGAATGGCGAAGCCGAGCGCGACATCGACTGCGTCGTCGGCAACGACAGCGACCGCGAGGTGGCTGTGCTGCACCAACGCGGCCAGGGCTTGGGCATCCAGTTCGCTGACGGCGGGAACGGCGGCGTTGTTGAGCGCGAGCAGGCGCGGCAGATCGGCGGGCACGAGGGTACGAATCGAATGGGTCACCCCATAACGATAGGCCCGCGACCGTGGCTGCCTTGTGTCGCCGTGCCTACTAAGAAAACAAAGGTGACTTTACCCGCGGAAAGCGGGATGAGGTTGGGCTCGTAAACGGCCATCGCGATGACGAGGTCTTCCCACGACATTCCCGTGCTCGTGAAGGTGCGGGGCCGGTGTGAATCAACGCTGACGCTTCCAATCACCATGTAACGCGGCGTCCAGCATTGGCTAGACGCCCTGAATGCGCTCTCGGCCGAGTGCCGGGTTGCCCGGCGCGACCGAGGCCACCGTGATGCCCACGAACTCGCTGGCCACGGTTCGGTCGCACAGGTCATCCCGCCCGGACTTTCGCGGCAGCCTTTCGCGGCAGCCTTTCGCGGCAGCCTTGCGCGGCAGGCTTTCTGGCGCGGGCGATCCTGCAGTCGGCCCGGCGCGGGCCGACCCGCAGTCCTGCCAGAATGAACTGTCGCCGTTTCGCTCTGGCGACTCGTTCGAGGAGACAATGGCGTATGACTCATCAGGTGAGCACGACCAATAAGAGCACGACCAATACGAGCACGACCAATACGAGCACGAACAACTACCGGGCCGCACGCGACCAGCTTCTGGCCCTGCGCGACGATCACGCGCGCGCCGCGCAGGAGTTTCGCTGGCCCGATGTGGGGGAGCACTTCAACTGGGCCACCGACTGGTTTGATGTGATCGCGCGCGGCAACGAAAGAATTGCGCTGTGGATCGTCGAAGAAGACGGCAGCGAGCAAAAGTTCAGCTTCGCCGAGATGGCCTACCGGTCCGACCAAGTCGCCACCTGGCTGACGCGGCAGGGCGTGGGGCGCGGCGACCACGTCATGCTCATGCTCGGAAATCAGCGGGAAATCTGGGAGGCGATGCTCGCCATCATGAAGGTCGGCGCCGTCATCATGCCCACGAGCACCGTACTCGCCTCGCACGATCTGACCGACCGGGTGCGTCGCGGCGGCGTCACCCACGTGATTGCCAACTCGGCCGACGCGACCAAATTCGACGACGTTCCCGGCGATTACGTTCGCATCGGCGTCGGCGCCGCTCGCCCCGGGTGGGCTGACTTTGCGGACGCCTACCGAGTCACCCCCGAACCACTCACGACGGTCGTGGCATCCGCTGACCCGTCACTGATCTACTTCACCTCGGGCACGACGAGCAAGCCGAAGATGGTGCTGCACTCGCAGACGTCCTACCCGGTCGGCCACCTGTCGACCATGTACTGGCTGGGCCTGCGCCCCGGGGACGTGCACCTCGCCATCAGTTCGCCCGGCTGGGGCAAACACGCCTGGAGCTGCTTCTTCGCCCCGTGGATCGCCGAGGCGACCGTGTTCGTCTACAACTATTCCAGGTTCGATCCGGCCGCCCTGATTGCCCAGCTGCGCCGCGCCCAGGTCACCACGTTCTGTGCGCCGCCGACGGTCTGGCGCATGCTCATTCAAGCGGATGTCGGCGCCCGCCCGGCCAGCCTGCGCGAGTTGCTCTCCGCCGGAGAACCACTCAACCCCGAGGTCATCCGGCAGATCGACAACGGCTGGAAACTGATCATCCGCGACGGATTCGGCCAGACCGAGACCACCGCCATCGTCGGAAACGGGCCAGGATCCGTGCTGAAAGCAGGGTCGATGGGCCTGCCCCTTCCCGGAGTCTCGATCAAGTTGCTCGACCCGATCACCGAGCTACCCGCAGACGAGGGCGAGATTTGTCTTGACCTCTCGACGAGCCCGGTCAATCTCATGACCGGCTACCACGGCGAACCCGACCTCACTGCTCACGCCATCCGCGGCGGCTTCTTTCACACCGGCGATGTCGCCAAGGTGGATGCCGAGGGTTACCTCACCTTCATCGGCCGCACCGACGACGTGTTCAAGTCGAGCGACTACAAGGTGTCGCCGTTCGAGGTCGAGAGTGTGCTGCTCGAACACCCCGCGGTCGCCGAAGCCGCCGTTGTTCCGGCGCCCGATACAACCCGGCTGAACATTCCCAAGGCCTACATTCACCTCGCACCGGGCTGGGAACCAACGAAAGAGACCGCCGAAGCCGTGCTGCGGCACGCCCGAAACGGGCTGCCCGCCTATATGCGGGTGCGGCGGGTAGAGTTCTCCGACCTGCCCAAGACCATCTCGGGCAAGATTCGCCGGGTCGAGCTGCGCGAGCGTGAAGACGACGCGGCAGCCGCGGGCATCCGTCTGCCGGGCGAATGGCGCGACGACCAGTTTCCGGGATTGAAGCGCTAGCAGCATCCGCTTTGAGGAGGGGACTTTCGGCCCGAGACAGGCCCCGACCCCGTCGCTAGCGTGGAGGTATGACCCTCCTCACTACCCCTCGTTTCACGACCACAGATGACAACGGCTGGGCCGGCTTCACCACCGGGCCGTGGCAGCACGGTATTGACGTGCGTGATTTCATCCAGCGCAACTACACGCCGTTTACGGGCGACGCGAGCTTTCTGACCGGGCCGACCGAACGCACCCTCGGTCTCTGGGCCCGCCTGTCGGCGATGTTCCCCCGGGAACGGGCCCTCGGCGTCTACGACGTCGACGCCACCACCCCGGCATCGATCACTGCGCACGCGCCCGGCTACATCGACCGGTCGAACGAAATCATCGTCGGGCTGCAAACGGATGCCCCGCTCAAGCGAGCGATCATGCCATTCGGCGGCTGGCGCATGGTCGCGACGAGCCTCGAAACCTATGGGTATCCAGTCTCGCCCGAACTCGAAACTATCTTCACGAAGTACCGCAAAACCCACAACGACGGCGTCTTCGATGTGTATCCGCCCGCCGTCAAACGGGCCAGGCACAGCCACCTCATCACGGGGCTTCCGGATGCCTATGGTCGCGGCCGCATCATCGGCGACTACCGCCGCGTTGCGCTCTACGGCGTGAGCGCCCTGATCACGGCGAAGGCGATCGAACGCGCCGCACTCGACGAACAGCGAAGCACCGAGGACGTGATTCGCTCGCGCGAGGAGAACGCCGAGCAGGTGCGCGCACTGAAAGAACTCATTCAGATGGCCGCGGCCTACGGTTTCGACGTGGCCCGGCCCGCGCGGACGGCGACCGAAGCGGTGCAGTGGCTCTACTTTGCCTACCTCGGCGCGGTCAAGGAGCAAAACGGCGCCGCCATGTCGTTCGGCCGCAACAGCGCTTTTCTCGACACCTACCTCGAGCGTGACCTGGCGACGGGAATCCTGACCGAAAGCCAGGCGCAGGAACTCATCGATGACCTTGTGATCAAGCTGCGCATCGTGCGTTTTCTGCGCACCCCCGAATACGACCAGCTGTTTTCCGGCGACCCGACCTGGGTCACCGAATCCCTCGGCGGGATCGGCCTCGACGGGCGCACCCTCGTGGTCAAGACCGCGTTCCGGTTTTTACAGACCCTGTACGACCTGGGCCCGGCTCCCGAGCCAAACCTCACGGTGCTCTGGAGCGACACCCTGCCGGACGGTTTCAAACGTTTCTGCGCGCAGGTCTCCATCGACACCTCGGCCATTCAGTACGAGTCCGACGACCTCATTCGCGAGGCCTGGGGCGACGACGCCGCAATCGCCTGCTGCGTCTCACCGATGGGCGTCGGCAAGCAGATGCAGTTCTTCGGCGCCCGGGTCAACGTCGTCAAGGCGCTGCTCTATGCCATCAACGGCGGCCGCGACGAATTGATCGGCGAGCAGATCGCCCCGGTCACCGCCCCACTGGCCGGCGAGGTGCTCGACTACGACACCGTCTGGACCGCCTACCTCGCCAGCCTCGAGTGGCTTGCCGAAACCTACGTCGACGCGCTCAACTGCATTCACTACATGCACGACAAGTACGCCTACGAACGTCTCGAGATGGCCCTGCACGACGGCACGATTTTGCGCACGATGGCCTGCGGCATTGCCGGCCTCAGCGTCGCCGCCGACTCCCTGGCCGCGATCAAGTACGCCACCGTGCGTCCGGTTCGTGACGACACTGGCCTTGTTGTCGACTACTCGATCGACGGCGACTACCCGTCATTCGGCAACGACGACGACCGGGTCGACGCGATCGCGGTCAGGATCGTCGAAACGTTCATGGCCATGATTCGCCGGCACCCCACCTACCGGAATGCGGTGCATACCCAGTCGGTGCTCACGATCACATCGAACGTGGTCTACGGCAAGAAGACCGGCAATACGCCCGACGGTCGTCGCGCCGGCGCGCCATTCGCGCCCGGAGCCAACCCGATGAACGGCCGTGACAACCACGGCATGCTCGCCTCGGCGCTGAGCGTGGCGAAACTGCCCTACTCCGCGGCCCGAGACGGCATCTCTCTGACCAACACGGTCGTGCCGACCGGGCTGGGCCATACCCCGGCCGAGCAGGTCACCAACCTGGTCGGCCTGATCGACGCGTACACGCTCGCGAGCGGCTACCACCTCAATATCAACGTGCTGAACCGGGAAACCCTCGAAGACGCCATGGAACACCCGGAGAACTACCCGCAGCTGACCATCCGGGTGTCCGGCTACGCGGTGAACTTCGTGCGCCTCACTCGGGAGCAGCAGCTCGATGTCATCAGCCGAACTTTTCATACGAGCGTGTGAAATGATGGGCGTCTGATGGTCGCGGTGCAGCTGGGCCGGCCCGAATTTCACCACGAGCAGGTGGAAGGACATCGCTCCGGTACCGCGGCGAGTGTGCACTCCTGGGAACTGGTGACGGCCGTCGACGGACCCGGCACCCGGCTGACCTATTTTCTCTCTGGCTGTCTACTGCGTTGCCAGTACTGCCACAACCCGGACACGTGGAAGATGCGCGACGGCGCACTGACGCCGCTTGACGACGTGCTGGAACGCATCCGTCGCTACCGGGGTGTGTTCGCGGCGACGGGCGGCGGAGTGACGCTCTCCGGCGGGGAACCGCTGATGCAACCCGCGTTCGTGGCGCGCGTGTTCGCTGAATGCCGTCAACTCGGCGTGCACACCGCGCTCGACACCTCGGGATACCTTGGCACGAGCGCCTCCGACGATCTGCTCGATCACACCGACCTGGTGCTGCTCGACGTGAAGTCGGGCCTACCCGACACCTACCGCGCGGTGACCGGGCGCGACGTGGCCCCGACCATCGCGTTCGGCGATCGGTTGTGCGAGCGCGGAACAAATGTGTGGGTGCGGTTCGTGCTCGTTCCCGGGCTGACCGACGCGGTCGACAACGTCGACGCGGCCGCCGAGATCGTGGCCCGCTGGCCCAACGTCTCTCGGGTCGAGGTGCTGCCGTTTCACCAGATGGGGGAGGACAAATGGAACCGCCTCGCCATTCCCTACCCGCTCCACGGGGTACCACCGCCCGATGCCGCCCTACTCGAGCGGGTGCGCGACCAGTTTCGCGTCCGCGGCCTCACGACGTTCTAAGAACGACGACGTTCTAACCGCAACTAGTACCGCCCGAGCAGCTCGGTCTTCTTGGCGCGGAATTCGGCATCCGTCACCACACCGGCATCGCGAAGCTGGCCCAGCTGGCACAGCTGGGCCAGGTGCAGGGCGATTCCCGTTGATGTGGCAGGCGCGGCGTGGCCTTCGAGTTCACGGCGCGGGACTGGACCCGGCAGCGCTGCGGCAGCGAGCGCCGCGACCGGCTCCCTGCGCAGCGGCGCCACGGGGACGGCCGCCGGGGGTGTTGCGTGCCCGGCCTGCGACATGCGGTCGATCCAGGCCAGAGCGATCGCCGAGAGAATGAACACCATGTGGATGATGACCTGCCAGAGCACGCCGTCCCAGGCGTAGACATTGCCGGTGATGGTCTCGGTCGGGTTCGAGTCGACCGGGGTGCCGCGGGCGGCCAGATCGCCGACCTCGATGAAGGTCTTGAGCAGGTGAATCGAGGAGATCCCCACGATGGCCATGGCGAGCTTGACCTTGAGAACGTTGGCGTTGACGTGGGACAGCCATTCCGGCTGGTCGGGGTGACCCTCTAAACGAATGCGCGAGACAAACGTCTCGTAGCCGCCGATAATGACCATGATCAGAAGGTTTGCAATCATCACGACGTCGATCACCGGTCGATCTTAGATTGGGGCTGAGTGGGAACCTCCTGTGAGCGAGTGCGCTCAGCTGGTCTTCAGCGCCCGCTCGAGCAGGCGGGAATCGACAATCGCAGCCTCCATGCCGAGCAGCTCGGCGAAATGAGCCGAGGGCTCGAGCCCAAGTTCACGGCCCAGGTGGGCGCGAAAATTGCGATAAACCTGCACCGCTGAGGCATAGTTGTTTTCGGCGAGGTGGCAGCGCACGAGCAGGTGCTGGGTGCTTTCGCGCAGGGGATCAATGACTGCCCCAGCACGCGCCGCACCCAGAGCGCGGCTGAAACTGCCGGCGGCCAAATAGGAGCGAGACAGGGCATCCAGGACATCCACGCGCTGGTTGAGCAGATGGTCCTGCTGCTCGATCACCCATTCCTCGTACCAGCCCGGAAGGAGGTTGGCCTCCTGCAGCAGATCGATGGATTCCGGCGGTACCGTTCGGCCGCCGGTCAGGGTGATTTCGGTGATCAGGTCCCTCACCTCGTGCAGGTCAACGCGCACCGCCGCGTCGAGCTGCAGCGGATCTGTCGCGCTCAACAGTCGCGGCAGTTCATGCGAGATGCGAAAGACGCTCGCCCGCAGGTTTCCAGCCGATTGCCGCTCGGGGCTATCGGGCCAGAGTAGTGCGGCGAGCACGTGCCGGGGCTGGGTGTGCAGCAGGGCGAGTGCCGCGAGCAGTCGCTGCTGCCGTGCGCCGACCTCGACCGGGACGCCGTCGTAACGCAACTGCCAATAGCCCAGTACGCGCAGATTCCAACCCGTTGGCGCCGAAAATCCCATGAGTGCTCGATCCGCAAAAACTTTCAATGAGCACGGCCGCACTGCAACGACCATGCAGTGTTGCTACCGCCCAGAATGGCCAGCACCGGCACGGTTGTCAATGCCGCTACCCCAAAACGGATGCTTCGGCGCACGCGGCCCCGCCGCCCGAGTAACTCGCCGGTAACGCCGACGCCGCTATCCTCAAGTCGCTACCCGCGACGCGCTCCTTGTGCGCGCTACCCGCAACCGCTGCGGGGTGTTCCGCAGCACCTGCAGCATGTGCTTCTGCCGGCTCTTCATGATCGGACAACCATGACTCAATTTGCACTCTGTGTGGGCATCAACCGGTTCGAGAACCTGCCGATGGCCAGCTGGTTGAATGGCTGCGTGCACGATGCCGGCGACGTCAGTGCCTTTCTCGGGAAGGCTTTTGGCTTTGCCGACACGAGCATCACGGTCTTGACCGATCAGGCGGCCACCAAGGATGCCGTGTTCGGGGCGATGACCGAGGCACTTGATCGGGCGAATACCCCGGGGGAGCATCTCGACCACATCGTCTTCACTATGTCGAGCCATGGCACCCAGCTACCCGATACCAGCGGCGACGAAGTCGACCAGGTCGACGAGGCCTTCGCGACCTACGACCTGCGCCAGAAGGGTGCCGCATGGGACCCAGACACCCTGATCGTTGACGACGAGTTGCACGATCTGTTCGTCCGACTTCCGAAGGGAGTGCTGCTCGACGTGATTCTCGACACCTGCCACAGTGGCAGCGGGCTGCGCGCCATGGACCTGCTGCCCACCGTTGAGCATCGGCGGCCACGCTTCGTGCCGCCGCCGACGCCGCTCGGCCGGGACGGTGCCGAGGCGGAGGGAGCCGATACCCGAACGCTGCGTGATTTGGTTCGCTCTTCAAAGGCCGCGGCGAAACCGGTGTTGTTCGCCGCCTGCCGGGCAGATCAGACGGCCGCCGACGCCAACTTTGATGGCCGGTACAACGGTGCGTTTACGCACTTTTTGCTCGATACCCTGCAGTCCGGGGCCGTTTCGAGCCGGGCGGAGGTCATCAAGCAGGTCAACGCGAAACTGCGCGCGCGCAAGTTCGCCCAGCGGGCGCAGCTGGAGGCATCCGCTCCCGGCAAATCGACGGCGTGGGGCACGGCGTTTTGACTTTCAGGGTTGAGGTCATCAGGTTTGAGGTATTCAGGGTTGAGGTATTCAGGGATGAAAGGTCGGTCGACGAGTTGCTGAGACCTCCGGGGCCGGGGCGGTTATCCGGGACGCGCCGGGCTGCGGCGGTTCTCGCGGCTGTTGTGGCTCAGCTGGGTGCGGCGGGGTGACCGGGACCGCAGTATCCGCTGGGCGAGTCGCCAGCTCCTGGGCGGCGAGCTTGGCGCGCTGGCGTTCCGGGTCGAGGATCGGCTTCAGGGCGGCGAAACTGAGGCGTCCGCCCTCGTCGAACCGCAGCTGCCCGCCGCCGCGAATCAACACTGGCGCCCGGGTGGCGAGCCCGAAGCTGCGCGCCTGGGCCGCGCTCAGGCGAAATTCCTGCGTGAAAGTCGCGCCGATCTCCGACACAACGAATCCATCGGGACCGACGCGCAGGGTGGGGCGCACCCGTTCCACCGTAATCGGCCGGGTCGGGTCGATCTTGGCCGCCTCGAGCAATACCGGGTTCTCCCAGAGAAACCGCACGATCTCCTCCGGATCGGAGGCCAGGGCGGCCAGCCGAACCGGATACCGCAGCCCCACAAAGGTCAAGACACCCGAGAGGTCGGTGGGCGTGGGCAGCACGATTCCGGCCTCGGCGAAGGCCGCCACTACGGCGCCACGATAGTCGAGGTCGTCGTCGGGTACGACAGCCGCGTCGGCGGCGAGAATGCCGCGCAGCAGGTCCTCAAAGGTCACATCGACCGGTGCCATATAGCCGAGGCTGCGAATGAGCATGCTCAAGACCTGACGGCCAACGGATGCCCCGGCGCGCGCCACCTGATACAGGCTCGAGCGGCCACCGGGCGCGTCGAGGCGCTTGAGCCACAGCCGGGCGACCACGCGCAGCAGCACCTGCACGATCGCCCCGCCGCGCAGGTGCGGGTCAGGAAGGGTTCGCCAGTGGGCTGCCAAATTCCAGGCGAGGGATGGCCGGGCCGTGCCGCGGTGGAACAGCCCATCACCCAGACGAAACAGTTTGCTGCGCAGCAGATCCTCGTCGAGGGCATCGAGGTCGAGGTCGAGGTCGTCGCCGCTGGTCTGGGTCAGTAATTGCTCGACCAGGGTTTGCGTGGAAAACACCGACAGTAGGGCCACGAGGTCGGCAATGGCTTCGTGCAGGGCGAGTTGGTCGATTTCGGCATGGGAATCGGCCCATTTCGGTCGGTAGCCGTCGACGATCGCGTGGGTGACCTCGTGCGCGACGAGGTCACGAAACAGGGCGAGCGGGACCGCCTTGGTCGTGCGACCATCGCGTTTGTGACCAAACCGAATCAGGCCGTCGTCGCGGTAGTAGCCAGACTCACGGTAGGAGACCCGGTCATAGGCACTGATGGTCAGTCGCCCGCCATTGACCCAGCCCATGCGCCGGCCCAGAGTCGATTCGAACAGCGCGAGAGTGGATGCCGCCACCGCATACACCTGCTGTGCCAGAAACCGGCTGTCCTGCAGCAGGGCAGTGAGATTGTCGGGAGGTTGCTCATCGACGACCATCCAGGGCGGGATCGGGGAGCCGAGGTCGAGGCTGAACGGTTTCTCGCCGGGCCGACGCACGATGACGTCGAACCGGGCACTGCGTGGTCCCGGTCCGATGCGCTCCACCGGAACGCGCAGGGTCGTCGTGAGCAGTGCATCCGGGCCGTCTGCTGGCGAGTGAATCCTCGTGAATGGTCCCTCGGCCAGCACGGTCAGGCTGACCTGCTGGCCGTTGTGTCCCGGATTGCTCGATCCGGGATCGGTACCTGTCGTCATGGTGACCCCCACAGCATCCGTTTGTGCCTGCAATATGCAACCGAACGCGGGGTCTGTCAAGGCCTGCGCCGTAGTAACCGCGCGGCACCGCCGCAGTAACGCCGCGGCACCGCCGCAGTAACGCCGCAGTAACGCCGCAGTAATGCCGCAGTAACGCGTGAGCGCCATAATCACAGGGCCGGTCCCTGCGGCATCGCACCTGTTTCAGCAAGATCTGACCGTGAGAGGAACGGCGCCATGCCCGAATCGACGACCCCCGCGAAACCGACCACCGCCACGAAACGGGAGCCGCCGTTGCCGCAGAGCGAACTCGACAAGCTGCGGCCGCACGTGGTCAACCTGAGCGGCGGCAAATTTTCGTCGAACGGTGCGTTCACGACCACGAAGAAAGATGTCGACACCATATTCGCCACGCATTTGCCGGCCTTTGTGGCCGAGCATGACGGCGGTGTTGTGCCGGTGGTCTTTTACGCCCACGGCGGGCTCGTCGATGAGCAATCCGGGCTGCGCATTGCCGCGACCCAGGTGGACTGGTGGAAGTCCAACGGCGTGTACCCCATCCACTTCGTCTGGGAGACGGGCCTCGCCGGGGCCATCACGAGCGCGGTCGGCGACTGGGCGCAGGGCCGCCGCGGCTGGCTCGACGACTCGAAGGACCGGGTGCTCGAACTGGCCGCCCGATTCGGTCAGGGCCAGGCGATTTGGGGGCAGATGAAGCGTTCGGCTGAGGCCGCGTCGGCCGGCGACGGCGGTGCCCGCTACGTGGCCGAGACCCTCGGCGCCTATTGCACGGCCCACGCCGACACGATCAGCGTGCACGCTGTCGGGCACAGCGCCGGGTCGATCTTTCACTCCTTCTTCATTCCCGCCGCGATGAAGGCCGGAGTGCCGGCCTTCGAGACGCTCAGCCTGCTCGCGCCCGCCGTGCGCACCGATGTCTTCGAGAAGCAGATCGTTCCCTTGTGTGGCCACGACGTGAAGTCGCTCGCCATATTCACCATGACCGAAAAGCTCGAACGCGACGATACCTGCCTCGGCGCCTACGGAAAATCCCTGCTCTATCTCGTGCGGGCCTCATTCGAACCCGAAGAGTTTTCGCCGATTCTCGGCCTCGAGGAGTGTTTGCGCGCCGACCCAGTGCTCGCCCGTCTGTTTGGTCTGTCCGGCGCGAGCGGGTCGCCCGGGGTCGGTGGGGCAGCCCACATCGTGTGGTCGAAAACGGCGACCGGCCCATTGACGACCCGCAGCACGTCGACCAGTCACGGCGGATTCGATAACGACATTCCCACGATGGACAGCGTCGCCCGACGGGTCACCGGCAACTCGCGCATCCAATCGTTCCCGGTTACCCGTGACCTGGGTGACGAGCTCTGGCCGGTGCCCGGCCCGGCAGCACCCCGACCGGTGGGCACTAAGCACGCACTGTGTGTGGGCATCAACGCCTATCCGGGCGGCGATGCGCTCTATGGCTGCGTAGCGGATGCCGAGGCGTGGGCCACGCAGTTCACCGCCGCTGGGTTCCGGGTGCGCACGCTGCTCGACGCGGAGGCGACCCGGCAGAACATTCTGCTCGGGCTGCTCGACCTGGTCTCCAGCAGTGTCGCCGGCGATGTGCTGGTCTTTCAATACGCTGGCCACGGCAGCTACGTGGACGACCTCGACGGCGACGAGGCCGAGGCCGGCAATGACGAGAAGAAGTATGACGAAGCGCTCTGCCCGATTGATTTTCGCGACGGTAACCTGATCATCGACGATGACCTGGGGGAGATCTTCGACCAGTTGCCCGACGGCGTCAGCCTCACGGCCTTCTTCGACTCCTGCCATTCCGGGGATGGCCAACGCCGGTTGCAACTGCAGCCGGCCGACGTCGCCGACCTGAGTGCGGCATCCGCTCCCCATGGGCGTCGGGCGCGGTTCATCATTCCTGACGAGGCGACGAGCAAGAACTATCGGGCCAAACGCGGCACGCCCGCCCGGGCCGGAAAGCGGGCGTTGGCGCGGGAGGTACTGTTCAGCGCGTGCAAACCCACCGAGGTCGCTTACGAGACCGGCGGCCACGGCGACTTCACCGTGGCAGCGAGCCTGCTCGTGGTGCCGAGCGCGAATCGGCTGACCAACGCGGAGTTCCTGGCGAAGGTGCGGGAAGCATTTTCGAGCCAGCCGCGACAGAACCCCGACTTCAATGGTCCGCGCGCTGCGAAATCGCGCATTTTTCTGGAGCCGCTGGTGGCTGGCACACCTGCACCGCAACTGATGGAATTGCCGCCGGGCAACGCGGCCAGCACCATTCCCGACGCGATCACGGCACTGCTCGGTGCGGCTGTTGGCGCCGGCCCGGGTGACGGCCCGGGTGACGGCGGTGGCGGCGTCGGTGGTGGTGGCGGGAACGACTCGTATGCAGCACCCGTCGGCGCCGCCGGTCTCGCTGGCTCGGCGGGTACGGCTGGCTCTCGCGAAGCAGATGCCGCCGCGCGCGCCCTCGCGGCCGCCGCGTTCCTGCGTGCTGCCGCCGATTTCATCGACGGGTAGTTGATTGACGGGTATTTCATCAACGGTTCGCCGAGTCGGCATCACTTGCTCCAGTTGGGTTTTTCTGTGGGGGTGGCGGCGCGGTTTTGGCCGGCGGGACGCCAGGTCTGGGTTGGGTCGAAGATGAGAGGTCCGCGCACCCAGGGGCGGCCGTTGACCATATTGATTTTCCAGCCGGAGGTGTCGATGCTGGTGTGGGCGGCGTTGCAGAGTAGTACGCCGTTGTCGATGTTGGTAAGGCCGCCGTTGCGCCAGGGTATGACGTGGTGGGCTTGGGTGAGGTGGGGTGGCACGGTGCAGCCGGGGATGACGCAGCCGCCGTCGCGGGCGGCGAGGGCGCGGCGCTGACTGGCGGTGAAGAACCGGTTGCTGGTGCCGAGGTTCAATATTTGGCCCTGGTGGCCGAACAAGACGGGTTGGTAGCCGCCGGCGCAGATGAGTTTGTCGACTTGTTTGGTGGTGAGGGGGCCGTCGACGCCGTCGATCCAGCCGGCACCGCGTCCGGCGAGGAGGTCGTCGATGTGGATGTGTACGAGTACGGTCGGTGCGGCGCCGCCCATGGTGGGGGTGTCTGATTGTCGGGCGGCGGCTTCGAAGACGGCGCGGAGGATGCCGGCTCGTTTTTCGCGGATGGAGCGGCTGTCGCCGAGTTCTTGCGGGCAGGGGCTGAGCGCGTTGGGCTGGTCGGCGCCGAGCGCTTCGCCGGCCTCGCCCTCCGCCGGCTGCCCGGTGAAGCCTTCGTTATGACCGTTCGGCTCGCTCGCCTCGCACTCCGCTGACTTTTCGTAGAAGCCTTCCGCCCCGTCGTTCTGTTGGTTTTCGCCGTTCGGTTCGGCTCGCCCAGCCCACTCGGCCTGCTCGATGCGTGCGACCGCGGTATCAGGCTCGGCACCATCGAGCGCCTCATCGAGCGCCTCGTTGAGCTCTGCCTGCTCGACCAGATCGGGGCCAGCACCTGTTCCAAGTGGGTCGGTCGTACGGCTGCTGCTGCACCTGTCCGTGTCTGTGTCTGTGTCTGTGTCCGTGTCCGTGTCTGTGTGGGCGGGTTCGGTGTCGCGGAAGGCGACCGTTGCGCGGGGAATGACTCGGGGAATTGCGCGGGGTGCGGAACTGTGTATGGCACGGGGTGCGGCTCCGGGCACGGGGTGGGCTGCGGCGGCGGAGAGGTAGGCGTCGAAGACGGTGCCGATGATGGCCCGGTCGAGGGTGGTCAGCCAGCCCGATATGCTGTGGCCGCCGTTGTGCAGGGTACCGAAGTCGAACCAGCTACGTCGTTCGGGTGTGGCCTCGCCGGGGGCGGAGCCGTCGGGCGCGAGGCGTGCCTGCCATTGGATGCCCTGTTGCCGCAGTAGCTCGGGGGCGAATGCGATCCCCGCGCCGGGCAATCCCTCGGTTTCAGGAGTGATCGCACCGGATCCGCTGGCCACGAGGGAGCGTTCGACCCGGTCGAGGTCATCGACCAACACGGAGGAGCGCAGGCCGTCGAGTACGGAGACGATGATGCGGGCCTGATCGACTCCGAGGTCGCCGCCCTGCAAGGCTTCGCCGAGGATGGGATAGGTGGGGGTGAGGGGCCGGCCGAGGAGCATTCGCTCGCCAACATTTTTGCCGAGCGCGGCGCGCTGCCGTACCTCGCTGCGCGAGAGTCGGGCGAGGGTGGCGACCAGCTCGACGCCACTGCGGCAGCCCAGCCGCCGCGCCATCGACACTGCACCCGCCGCTGTGGCCGTTGCCTTCTCGCCCGACTCGGCACTCGTCGGCTCGGCACTCGTCGGCTCGGCACTCTTGGGCGCGGTCGCATCGAGGTATTCGGAGCGGCGCAGCACGTCGGTTGTGGAGAGGACCCGGGCACCGTCCAGGACCCGGCCAACACTCTCGATGGCGAGCAGCATGTTCAGGGATTCGTCATCGCCGAGCGACCCGAACGATATTCCACCCAACGCCGCCAGCAATAAGTCTCTGGCCTGCTCTACCGCCGCAATGACGGGGTTCGAGCTGGTGTTACCGGTGTTGCTGTCATCGGGATTCTCCATGAACATGGGCGCCATTGCCTCCTTCACACCGAGTCTACCCTAAATAGAACATAAAAACGATAGAATCTCAGGTAAATTTCCAGCGTACATTTGACATTTTTCCTGGTAAGTCCCATGTTTTTTGCTCGCAGTTTGTGCTTTTTCGCTCGTTTCGGGTTATTTTTCGAAAAGTACTTGCGGCACAGAGCTATCAAGCGTCGCATTAATAAACGAATTAAGTTCATCAAATCAGGAAGAATCATGTGGGCACGGCCCTGTTCCCGATCCACTTGGATCGCTCAGCCGTGCGGGCCCCTGGTATGAAACTGGGCCCATGATTTATCGTGGGCCCAGTTTCCGGACCCGGGCCCGGTCACTGGGGGAGGACGCGAACGCATTGAGTGTCGACATCTTTCGCATCCTGCGCTGTCGCCTGCGAGACTGGGCGCACAACTCTGCGCCGCGGTCGCCTGGCCGGATCGCCGAAACGACGTTCGCGCCTCGCCCCTCGGAAGGACCCCATGCTCGATTTTCTGTTCAGCCCGATCCCCGGGATCATTTTCACGATCGTTGTGGTGCTGCTCGTCGCTTTGATCTATGCCAAGACGATCTATAAGAATGCCGGGCCCGATGAGGCCCTCATCATCACCGGTAAAAAGAGCCGCAAAACCATCGTCGATGGGGCCACGCTCGAGGAATCCGGTCAGCGGGTCGTGCATGGGCAGGGCGTGTTCATCACCCCGTTCTTTCAGAAGGCGTTCAAGATCAGCCTGCGCAGCCGGGCGATCGAGATCACCGCTGTCGCGCAGGACAAGAACGGCATCACGCTTACCGTTGAGGCTGTCGCCATCGTCAAGGTCGGAGACGACCCCGCCGCGATTCGCGCCGCGGCCCAGCGTTTTCTCGGGCAGGACAAGAACATCGATGGCTTCGCACAAGAGGTACTGAGCGGTTCGCTGCGTTCCTCGATCGGCGCGACCGACGTCATGACCGTCATTCAGAAGCGCGACGAGCTCGGCAGTTCGGTGCTCGCCACCGCGCGCGAGTCGCTCGCCAACCAGGGCCTCGACGTTGACTCCTTCGAGATCAAGGGCATCACCGATGAGAACGACTACATCCGTGACATCGGTCGTGCCGAGCAGGCCAAGGTGCGTCGTCAGGCCGAGGTCGCCGAGCACCTCGCCAACCGCGAGTCGCAGGAAGCCGCGATTCTCGCCGAGCAGGCCATCGCCGAGGCGCAGAACACGCTTGCCCTGCGCCGGGCTGCCCTGCAGCTCGACACCGACAAGGCCGCCGCCGAGGCCGCCGCGTCGAGGCCCCTCGCCGAAGCGAAGGCGCAGCAGGCCATCGTGCAGGAGCAGGAACTCACCGCCCAGCGCCGCGCCAGCCTGCGTAAGGCCGAATTGGAGTCCGAGGTGAACGCCATCGCCGACGCGGACGCCTACCGCATTCGGGTGACCGCGATCGCCGCTGCTGAGGCATCCGTCGCCAGGGCCACCGCCGACCGCGACAGCCGTGTTGCCAACGCCGAGGCCACCCGCGCCGAGGGTCAGGCCGAGGCCGACGCCATTCTCGCCCGCGGTACCGCCGAAGCCACAGCCACCCGGCTCTCCGCTGAGGCCGTCGCCCAGCAGTCCGAGGCGCTCATTCAGCTGCGCCTGGTCGAAATGCTTCCGCAGATCGCGCGCGAGCTCGCCGCGCCCATGAGCAACATCGACCAGCTCACCGTCATTTCAACGGATGGCGCCAGCCAGCTCTCCAAAAACGTCGCGTCGGGCTTCAGCGAGGTCGACGCCGTGCTCGGATCCACCATGGGCATTGGCATCAAGGACCTGCTCGGCGGGCTGCTGGGCGGCGCCGCCGGAGCCGCCGGAGCCGCCGGAGCCGCCGGAGCCGCCCAGCGGAACCCCGCGCTCCCTCACGCGGGCGCATCCGCTTCGGCCGCAGGTGCAGCCTCGACAAGTTCAACCACGACCGGCGCTGGCTCGTCGGGCCCTGCGTAGTCGGGCGCTGCGTAGTCGGCTTACGATGCGACGCCGACCTCGGTGTCGGTCGCACCGTCAGTAGTTGTGCCATGAGCGGTGCCGTCAGCCCCGCCGTCAGCCCTGCCATCGGTAGCGTCGGCGACGTTTTCGGTGGCGACGTTTTCGGTGGCGACCGCCATTGCCCGTGCTGCCGCCGCGCGTCTGCCGAAGAAGGCAGCGGACCGCCTCCTCCCGTAAGCGAACGTGTGACCCTGCGGCCGGGTCAGCAGCCGGGGCCGCGGGGGTTGGCGAGGCAGTCTTCGGCAACGAGCACGGTGGACTCTTTCGCTGCGACGACCGTGAACGGGGTTGAGGGTACGGTCACGATTCCTTCGACCGGTCGCCAGCCCTGGTCGCCGAAGCTGTAATCGGCTCGGTAATCGACGGTGAGCACGACGGTGAAGGTACCTGTCGCCGTGTAGACGTGGCTCGTGGCGGTGGCGGAGAATTCGGCCAGGCCGAGGTCCTCCCAGCTGGCCCCGCCGGTTGCGCTCGATGCGGCGCTGCCGTCGCCGTAATTCCAGCGGTATCCGATCGGGGTGAACATGACCTGGGCGGGTTCGCCGAGCAGTAGCCCTTCGCCTATTTGAGCGGATGCTCCGGCCCAGAAATTCGCGGCCAGGCCGACGATGGCCCAGCCGTTGGGCTCCATTCCGCCGGGGGCGGCGGGTGCGGGAAAGTTTTTCAGGTCGGTGACCCTGACGATGGTTTCGGCGGAGCACACCGTGCAGGGCGTGGTGGGCGCGGAGATGGTCGGCGGCCACTCGGGGTGGCGTGAGATTACGGGGAAGTCGCCGGTGCCGCAGAGCGTCCACTCCTGCTCCGAGGTCAGACTGCCATTGGGGTGGGCGCAGATCTCTGCCAATGACGCGCCCGTTCCAGCCCGGCCGCCAGCCCTACCGGACTCGCCCGATCCGCCACCAGAGCGACCATTTGCTTCCACCGTGAGGTCAACCCCGTCGCCATTTGTGACACCGTCCGAGATGATTTTTTCCGGACAGTTTTTTGTCAGAGAGGCCGAGATTGTGCATGCCGACGCAGGTGAAATGTTCGGAAGACAAATAGCCAGAAGAATTCCGGCTACGAGCGCTGACAGAAGTTTCTGCCGGACCATACGTCCTCCTTGTCTATGAGCAACAGGGAAGGTTCCGCTGCGCTCGAGATGAAGCCCACTTGCAGAGGAATGCGGTTCGTGCGATCGACCGGAGTTACGTCAGTTCCTGATGCGTCAAATAGCCGAACGGCGGAAATATCTGAACATAGATAGAGCTCGATTGAGACACCTCCTTGCGGTTCAGACGAATTTCGAATGAGTGAAGCCTGGTCATAAGTTGTCGCACCGCGGCTAGATAGTCCTTTTTGGGCGAATCCTTCGAATCCATCCAAGAGCTCAGGCAGATAGGCGGCGCTTGCCGCAAGCGCAATTCGGTCACCGCCAATTCCGCCTTCAGCTGTTATTGAGTCGGAGAGCGCTTCGTATGCCGCATATGCCGCCGTGGCGGCAGCCAGGGCCTCGTCGTTCGACGCGAAGACCGGGGGAGCCTGGGTGGGCGCGATGCTCGCCCTCGCGACTGGCGCCGACGTGGTGCTCGGGGCGGGGGTGGCC
>NZ_JAJAYI010000103.1 GCF_026786305.1 Cryobacterium sp. | reverse complement strand
GCTGACCCAGACGAGCACGGCATCGTGCCCGTCTGGTGTCAGTCCGTGCGCCACGCCCTCAACGCCCACCGTCGCGAGCAGCCTGTCGCGCCACGAGTCGATGGCCGACTCGATGGGGTGCGGGTCTGGACCCGGTGGCGGTATGTTCGGAATCGCAGCTCCTTTGCGCGGACTGCGTGTCCGCGTCGGACGCTTCTCAATGGGAAGGAGGTCGTCCGGTCAGGTAAAGAGGTTGATGTCGAGGAAATAGGTGACCCACGGCATTGGGCTGGCAATAGTGTAACCACCGCCGCCGGCGAAGAGGAGTCCGACCGGTGGTGCACCGTTCTGCCAGTTCCAGATCACCGAGCCGGAGTCACCACCGGCCGAGAACCACGAGTTTGTGACCCCCTGTACGACGAACTGGCCGGTGAAGTAGGCCTGGCCGGGGGCACCGTAGTTGACGTAGCCGGCCCAGTTCGTCGCGATGACCCGCCCCTGCGTGAGTTCGGTGGTGCGACCGGACTTGCCGACGACGGTGCCGAGGGTTGGATACTGCGGAGCATTCCCGGTACGGTACAACGCGAAGCCCCCGCCGGAGCGGTACAGCTGCTCGTGTCGGACCAGCTCGTGCCACGCCCATCCGGTCGCGGCATCCACGTAGTTCGTGCCCCCACCGTACTGGATCGGCACAAAGCTCTCGAGGATCGCAATCCGATCCGCCGGCGAGGAACCACCGTCGTAGGTCCCGCACTGGATGATGCTGTCGCCGTAGGCCGCGTCGTTCGAGTTGGCGAGGACATGGTTGTTCGACAGGATGAGCCTTCGCCGGTCTCGCGGCGCATTCTTCCCCATCGCCAGGCTTCCGAGCGTCCCGGCCGTGACTTTCACGTGCCCGACGGAGACTCCGCCCGGGGCCGGCCGAATCTTGAAGTTGAGGGCTTGGGCCTCGAACGCTCCGGACTGTCGTACCGTCAGCGGAATGTCGCCTGCTGCCCGGATACCAAGCCCGTCGACGACTGCCTCGCGCGCCGCCGCCGATGAGACGGACTTCGCCACGAAGACATTCAGCGTCGGCTCACCCGGCACGCCCTGACCGGGCTCGCCCAGCCCTATCGCGACCGCTTCGACATTCTCGAGGCTGTCCACTCCGTCGTCCAGGGACAGGGTCTGGGCCTTCGACGACCGGGCCTGGTCCTTCAGCGCCCCGGCAATGGCGCCGTGCACATCGAGAAGCTGAGACGAGAATCCCTCCTCATCGGTGCTTGATTTGGCTTCCGGGGGCTCACCGTATGCGGTGGCGGACGCCGTCGCGTCACCCCCCGTCTCATCTCCTGACGGGTCCTCAAATTCTTCGATCTGAGCCACGACGATCTCCCTTTCATTCCTTGGCGCACGCGGGTGCGGCGCTCGATAGGAAGGACTCTCGACCCACCCGCGTTATTGCGTCGTTACCGAGCGCAACTATTCAACGTGACGAAGACATGCACGCAAGCTCGTTGTTCGGCCTGATAATGAATTCCGAAGTCGGTCTCGATGTGTACGCCGATTACTAGATAGGCATGCGTTGCGCCGCGAGCGGCTCATCCCCCGTTGGCCTGCCGGACCGCACCGGCTCGCGAACTTCGGCTTCCCCGAGGAGGGCGCGTGGCCCGACCCAAAAGCCATGCTCGACGAGCTGCACGACAATGGCGTGCGCGTGCACCTCTGGCAAATCCCGCTTGTGAAGCTCCACCCGCATCCCCGCGGGCAGCCCAGCGCCGATGCGCGTTTGGCCATCTTCCACCTTCGGCCGGGCCGGGTTCGCGGGCGAGATCCCCGATGCGGAGCTGTACCTGCAGGCCATGGCGGCCTCGGCGTTCGTGCCGATCATGCAGTACCACTCCGAGTTCAACCACCACAGGACACCCTCTGTCGACCGCACCCCGTGGAACATCGCCGAACGCACCGGCGACGATCGCGACCGGTGCCCCGCTGATGCGCCCGCTGTACTTTGACTCGCCCATCGATGCGGAGAGGTGGAACCATCCGCTGCGGTGGACCCTCGGCAATGACCTCCTGGTCGCGCCGGTTGTCGCGCCCGGCGTCGACCGTTGGTCGGTGTACGTTTCAGAGGCGACTGGGTGGACCCCCGCGACGGGTCGGCGCACGGACAAGGCCTCCTCGAACTGGATGCCCCGCTCGAGAGCGACGTCGTGCTGTGCCGCGCGGATGCGTGGACCTTTGGCCTGCGGGAGGTGTTCGCGGGGTGATGGGGTCGCTCCCCCTCGGGCCACGATCAAGCTCGATGACGTCAAAAACGTGATTGTCCTGCGCACCTGACTCCAGCGGATCCGGTCCCGCCACTTCTGCATGCCGACCGCGCCTGAATGGATCTCGAACCCGGAATTGCAGCCGGTATCGGGCGCTTCGTCGTTCAACGGCCACCGCCGCCCAACTTCGGACCGGCCACGGCCGCCCGGCCACAGTCGGCCGATGAGAACACTCAACGCTACCGAGACTCCCCGGGGCGTTAGGTCTTTGTGGCTGCTGAGCCGAAATTCCGCGGATTTCCGCGGTTCCCATTGCTCGATTCTGTGAACTGGCGCCTACTGGTGCTGGCGAGTTGGGGGCGCCGTGAAGCGTTGCCGGTACGGAGTTGAGTTTCCGCACCGGATGCAATCCCCTCGACGCTCGTATCAGGAAGGCCGCGAACATCCCGCTTCGTGTGATGAGGACAGGCAGCTGGCGGCCGAGACGGCCGAACATGTCGCGGGGTGCCTTATCCGGGGGACCGGGCCATCAGTCCGCCACCTTGGCGACCCCGTCGTCGCCAGCGACCAGTAGGAGGTCGACGATTCGCTGCCAGCCTTCGCACTGGAGTGTTCTCTGCGCCGCAGCCGCGACCGCGTGAAGTGTTGCCCAGTCTGCCGAGCTAGTTGTGCGCTCAGCGGCCGAAGATGTCGCCCAGCCCTGGGAGGTTGAAGTCGGATCCGATTTCGTTCACCTGGTCGCCAAGGCCCGAAACGGTTTCGCCGGCGCTGGCGGCGAGCTCGTCCACTCCCCCGGTGAGGCCCTCGAGGTCGATGCCACCAGCCAAGGCGTCGAAATCAACTCCGAAGCTCGCCGCTTGCTCGAGGAGGGGGCCTGCGACGGTGCTGACGACGGCTCCGCCAGCAACCGCGGCGAGAACACCACCTGCGGCGAGGCCGGCTCCTGCTGCGGCGCCACCCAGCATCGCTCCACGGCCGATGCCGCCGACCGAGCGTGAATCGTGTCCGCCGGCGCGGGCGAGGAGGCCTCGAAGGAAACCGGGGCGGCCGGCCTCCGTTCGGGCGGCCGCACGTGCCAAGTCATCGGCACCTGAGGTGCGGGGACGCTCGTGG
>NZ_JAJAYI010000102.1 GCF_026786305.1 Cryobacterium sp. | reverse complement strand
CCGACCGAGCGATGCGCTGATCTGGGCGCTCGAGGACCCCCCGTTCGGCGGCCCGGTGGCGGGCATCGCGGCCGGTCTGGCCGCGCTCGATTCACACCTCGCGGCCCACTGCGCGGAACAACCCGCCGGCTGGCTGATCGTTCTCGCCTGCGATCTGCCCTGGGGAGCGGATGCTGCGCGCTTGCTGGTCACTTCAGCATCCGCTCTGGAGAAAATTGGTCAGCCGAATGATGGCGTGCACCTCAATGACTACACCGGGCACGCCCAGTGGCTTGCCGGCATCTACCGCGCCGCCGCCCTGCGCGCAGCGGTGGACCGGCTCGGCGATCGCGTCAACGGGGCCAGCATGCGCGAGCTGCTGGAGGGACTCAACCTTGTGGGGGTGCTGGACGAGGGTGGCGCCGGTATCGACGTGGACACGTGGCAGGATGTTGAGAGCAGTACCGCTCGTCTGACCGGTGCGCCCAACCATCCAGCCCGACCCGAGGAGTGACCCCGAATGAGCTCTGCACCACTACCTCCCGAAGCGCTCGACGACTGGCTCACCGCCCTCGCCGACCTGCTCCAGCTCGACCCGGCCGAGGTGCCGGTGGGGGACCTGCTCGATCTGGCCCGCGACGTCGCGCACAATGTGGCCCGGCCGGCCGCACCCCTCAGCACCTTTCTGATCGGCCTTGCCGCCGCGAAGAACGGCGGAACCAGCGCCGACATTGAAGCCGCCTGCGCCGCCGCGAGCGAACTCGCCCGCGACTGGGCGCCCGGGACACCCTGATGGCGACCCTGCGATTCTTCGCCGGCGCCGCCGAAGCCGCCCAGGCCGACACGGTCACGCTCGACGCGGGCACGATCGGCGAGCTGCGCGCGCAGCTCGCCGAGCGCTACGGGAGCGAATTCGTGCGCGTGCTCGGGCTGTGTTCCCTGCTCGTGAACGGCGCACGCGCCACGGATGACTCGGTCACTCTCGCACCCACCGACGCGGTCGATGTTCTCCCGCCCTTCGCCGGCGGCTGAGGACCTGGGTAGCCGCTACAAACCGACCCAGGAATGCGTTCCGTCGACCTCATATTGCTTCTTCCAGATCGGAACCTCGGCCTTCACCGCCTCGACGAGACCCTCGCAAGCCGCAAAAGCGTCGCCTCGGTGCGCGCTCGCGACCACCGCGACGAGGGCGAGGTCGCCGACCTCGAGATGTCCGATGCGATGGCTGACCGCCAGGACCACAAGCGGATGCTCCGCCCGCACCCGGTCCGCGATCTCACCTACAATGCGCCCCGCGTCGGGGTGTGCACTGTAGTCGAGGCCGGTGACGCGGCCGGCAGCATCCGGATCGTGGTCGCGCACCTGCCCGATGAACGTGACGACGGCGCCGTGCGTCGCGCCGGACACCGCGCTGACGTGTTCGCCGACATCGAGCAGCGACTCGGTCACCCGGGCGAATCCGAGCGAAACGGCACCCGTGCCCATCAGTGGTCGCCGCCGTCGAGCTGGTCGATGATATGCCGCACGAGCGGCGCGAGAATGGCCACACCGTCGCGCACCGCGCCGGCCGAACCGGGCAGATTCACGACCAGGGCACCGTTATTGCCGACCGAATCGGCGATGCCGGCAATGCCGCGGGACAGCACCGCGGTGGGGATCGTCGCGACGCTGACCGCGCGCATCCGCTCGGAAATGCCCGGCAGAATCGTGTGCAGCAGGGTGGCCGTGCCTTCGGGCGTGAGGTCGCGCGCCGACACTCCGGTGCCGCCGGTCGTCACGACGAGGCGGGCGCCGTCGCCGAGCGCGGCCGAAATCGCCCCGGCCACACTCTCGATGCCGTCAGGCACCACCCGCGGCGGCCCGCACGGAATGCCGACCTCTTCCAGCGCATCGACGGTGGCCGGGCCCGACCGGTCCTCGCGTTCGCCGCGCGAACAGCGATCAGACACGGTGATCACGACGGCCCCGAGTTCGGCCCCAAGCTTGAGCTGAGTTTTCACTGTTCCACAGTACCGCGACCCGCACCGAGCAGCCCGATCTCCGCTTTGGCCGGAATCATTTGTCACGGCGTTTGCGAACTTCACCCCGAACGGCAAGCGAACAGGCTGGTCACGAACCGGGCCGCTCTGCGACCGGTTCGGCGGCGCCATCTTCACGTTCATCGGCGGCGCGATCGGCTGGACCGCCGCGATCGCCGCCTTTGGAACGTTCATCGTGGGTATGGCCCTCATCGCCATGAGCCCGACCGCCTTCTTCATCGGCTGCTCGGTGTTCCGCGTGCTCTGCACCGGCCTCGCCTGGTTTCACTGCGCGCGTCCCGGCGCAGCCAACCCGAGCTGACGCTCCCTGCTCCCACCCGAGGCCCCCTCTGCTCAGCGGGGTGCCTCGGGTCTTTTCCTGCTCGCGGGGCCATACTGCAAGAAGGAGGTCATCGATCAGAGCACACGACACAATCGAACCGATCGCCGGTGACCCCGCCTGGTGGCTCGAAGGGGTCTGCCCCGAATGCGGCGCGTACGTCTCCGGCGATCATGGGCAGCGAGGCCGTGCCGTGGCGGTGCCATCGCCGGCTGATTACGGATGCGCTGATCATTGCGCGGGTGGAGGTACTCGACATCATGTCGGCCTCGTCGACCCGGCGCGCCGAAATGAACGCGTTCGCGCGGGTTCACGACGGCAGGATCACCTATCCCGACGAAAGAGTGGAGAATAGCGATGGAGGTCATAGCGGAATGTTCCGCAACCGCAGCGTCGACCTGGCCACGATCCAGACCACCGGCATGAACGAGCCCTAATGGATGCGTTCGACACAATAAGACAGTCCGTTATCAACGACGAGAACAGTGCCCGTATGCGACAGCGCGGGTGGCAGCCGGTTTACGTTGCGTCTGCACGCGCCCGGATCGCGGTGATTGGGCAGGCGCCCGGGCGCAAGGCGCAGACGAGCGGTGTGCCGTGGGACGACGCCAGCGGGAAGAATCTGATCGACTGGCTGGGTGTCACTGAAGAGCAGTTCCGAAATCCGGATCTGTTCGCCGTACTCCCCATGGATTTCTACTACCCCGGGACGGGCACCAGCGGCGACCTACCACCTCGGAAAGGGTTCGCTGATCGATGGCATCCGCGGCTGCTGGCGCTGATGCCCGATATTCGGCTAACCCTGTTGATCGGTCGGTACGCGCAGATTCACTACCTGCCGTCAGCGCGGCACGACACGCTGACAGCCACGGTACGAAACCATCGTCGTTTCGTCCCGGAGCAGTTTCCGCTTGTGCACCCGTCACCGCTGAACTTCCGATGGCATGCTCAGAATCCGTGGTTCATCGCCGACGTGCTTCCAGAACTGCGCACGCACGTTCACGCCGCTCTCGACGGTGGCACGGCAGATCGGCCCGTGCCCGGTGCGGGGTAGGTGTCGTGTGCAGCGTCACACTCGGTCGTCGTCAGACAGCGGAGACGATGGGCGAACGCAGAGTCCCACGTTGTCGTGCTGCGGCGGAGTGCGAGGTGACGTTCAATATTGTTCACCTCGTGGACGGCACACTCGTCGACACGCTCGCCGCCGCCTCAATCGACCTGCGCCCCTCGCCCAATCGGGCAAACCCTCGTACAGTCAGAGCACGCTTTCGAGGGAGGAGCACAGATGGCAGACCAACAGACTTTCGTGATCGTGGGGGCGTCCCTCGCCGGCGCGAGTGCTGCGCGCACCCTGCGCGATGACGGCTTCGACGGGGATATTCACCTGGTCGGCGCCGAAGAACACCTTCCCTACATTCGCCCGCCGCTGTCCAAGGATTATCTCGCGGGCACCGCCGACCGGGCCTCCGTCTTCGTTGAAAACAAGAGCTGGTACACCGACCGCGACGTGCAGTTTCACCCCGGCACCCGCGCGGTCGGCCTCGACCTCAAGGCGCACCGAATCAGCACCGACGATGGCCAGTCGCGCCGCTACGACCGGCTGCTGCTGACGACCGGCTCACGACCTCGCCGCCTGACCGTGCCGGGCGGGGACCTCGGCGGGGTGCACTACCTGCGCACCCTCGACCATTCCGAGGTGCTGCATACCCTGCTGGCCGATGGCGGCAAACGGCTCGTGGTCGTTGGGTCCGGGTGGATCGGCATGGAAGTGGCCGCGACGGCACGAACCCTCGGCAACGAGGTGACCATCCTTGAGCGCGGCGAGGTGCCGCTCGCGGCGGCGCTCGGTGAGGAACTCGGGGGCCTGTTCGCGACCCTGCACGAGGAGCACGGGGTGGTCGTGCGCCGCTCCGTGGTGGTGGAGGGCTTCGTCGAAACCGACGGCCAGGTGACCGGGGTGCTGCTGGCCGGCGGTGACATCGTGCCCGCCGACCTCGTCGTGGTGGGGGTCGGCGCGGTTCCGAACGTGGAACTCGCCCACGCGGCCGGGCTCGCGGTCGACAATGGAATCCTCGTCGATGCGAGCCTGCAAACGAGCGACCCGCATGTCTTTGCGGCCGGCGATGTGGCCAACGCCGAGCATCCGCTGATCAAGCAGCGCCTGCGCAACGAGCACTGGGCGAACGCCCTGAACAGCGGCCCGGTGGCGGCACGGTCGATGCTCGGCCAGAACGTGTCCTTCGACGCCGTCCCGTACTTCTACACCGACCAGTTCGACCTCGGTATGGAGTATTCCGGCTTCGGCTCGCTCACCCGCGGCGCCGATCTGGTCTACCGCGGCAACCCGGCCAGCCGGGAATTCGTCGTGTTCTGGCTGAATGCCGGCCGGGTCGTCGCGGGCATGAACGTGAACGTCTGGAACGTCAACGACGCCGTGCAGAATCTGATTCGCCGCGGCGAACCGGTCGATCCGGCGCGGCTCGCCGATCTGACGATCGCCCTCGACAACGTCTAGCTAGGCCCGAGTATCGGCCAGCTCGCTCGGCGTCGCTTCGTTGGAATCGTTGGAATCGTCCGCAAACGGCTGCGCGGTCCGCGGAGCGTTGTACAGCGTCTCGTCGAGGATGCCCTGTCGCTTGGCCACGATCGTCGGCACGAGGGCCTGGCCCGCCACGTTCACGGCGGTGCGGCCCATGTCGATGAGCGGGTCGATGGCCAGCAGCAGGCCGACCCCCGCCAGCGGCAGTCCCAGCGTGGACAGGGTCAGCGTCAGCATTACTACGGCACCCGTGGTACCGGCAGTGGCTGCGGAACCCAGCACGGACACCAGGACGATCAGCAGGTACTGGGTGACATCAAGCTGAATGCCGAAGAACTGTGCCACGAATATGGCGGCGACGGCCGGATAGATGGCCGCGCAGCCATCCATCTTGGTCGTCGCGCCGAGGGGAACGGCGAAGGATGCATACCCGCGCGGTACACCCAAGCTGCGCTCGGTGACGCGCTGCGTCAGTGGAAGGGTACCGATGGATGAGCGCGACACGAAACCCAGTTGAACGGCTGGCCAGACACCGGAGTAATACTGCTTGACGGAGAGTCCGTGAGACTTGATCAGCACCGGGTAGACCACGAACAGCACCAGGACCAGGCCAATGTAGATGGTCAGGGCGAACTTGCCCAACGACCCCATGGTGTCCCAGCCGTAGACCGCGACCGCGTTACCGATCAGGCCGATCGTGCCCAGCGGTGCGATGCGAATAATCCACCACAGCACCTTTTGAATGACCGCAAGGGCCGAGGCATTCAGGTTGAGGAAAGGTTCGGCCGCCTTGCCCACCTTCAAGGCAGCAATGCCCACGACGATGGCGATGACCAGAATCTGCAACACGTTGAAGCTGACGCTCGTGCTCGTGACACCGTCGACGACGGCGGTGTCGGCTCCGAGGCCGAGGAAGTTCTTCGGGAAGAGCCCGGTCAAGAAGGCCCACCAGTCGCCGGTCTTGCCAGTGTATTCGGTATTCTCGCTGATGCCGGTTCCTGCTCCCGGGCGCACCAGCACACCCAGACCGATGCCGATCACGACGGCGATCAACGCGGTGATGGCGAACCAGAGCAGTGTGTTCCAGGCCAGCTTCGCCGCGTTGGACACCGCGCGCAGGTTGGCGATGGAGCTGACCACGGCCGTGAAGATGAGCGGCACAACAGCGGCCTGAAGCAGCGAGACGTAGCTCGACCCGATAATTTTCAGTGTGGCACCGAGACCATTGGGGTTCGCCTCGGTACTACCGGTGTATTTGGCCAGCAGCCCGAGCCCGAGACCAATGATGAGCGCGGCGATGATCTGAACGCCGAAGGAACCTGCCCATTTGGGCAGCCGGCTTCCTCTGGTGCTGACGGGAATTACTGAAGTCACTGATTCGACACTTTCTGTTGTCATTCGTGAAACACGCTGACGCCCCCTGACCCGCGCAGTGGATTCCCCTGGGATTCCCCTCCGCGTGCGGGCGGCTCTATACCCAAGGCCGGAAGCAGGCACAGTATTCCTCCGGGCAGATTGTGACTCTGTGTGTCAACTACTCCTGCGGGTACTCCGTACCGACATGCTCCCAGTGTCCTCCCTCCGCGAGCGCTCGAGCGGGCGCTCGCTCTTCTCCCAGCCGCGGCGGGGCGCCCGCGACCCGGCACCGCGGGGGACATCCCGCGAACGGTAGACCAGGTCGGGGCGCCTGAGGTAGCCAAGCGGGGCAGAGAACACGTGCACCGAACGGGTGAACGACCTTGTCCATCACCATCGTGACGAGCGGTACCCGCTTGGTCAGGCTGCGACGATAGATCAAAACGGCGAGCCCGGCGACGGTCGATGCGGCCGTGAAACTGTCGAGCCCGGTCGCGCCGAGATGGTGCACGTGCTCGGTCACGCCGAAGAATTCGAGCCACGGCTTGGGATTGACCAGGCCAACGACATGCCCGCCGAACTGGTCGCAGCGCTGGCGCAGCAGGTGGCCGACCACGAACACGCCCGATGCGGCATAGGGAAAAACGACCCAGAGCAGGTCATCCCCGGCGGTCACACTCGACGTATCCATTTCTCTCTGGCCCCAGTCGCGTGCACGGAAAACGGTTTCAGACTGCCGAGGTAGGTCATGCCGACCGTCTCGAGCGCCGAACGCAGCACCGCGATGCAGTCGCGGTGCGCGGCGAGCAGTTCCTGCGCGATCGGCGAATTCGAAAGGGCCGAGAATTGCAGCACCATCGGCAGGTGGTCGGTAGTTCGTCGGCGTCAACCTGCCAGCCGGCCGCCCGTTGGCCTCGACGAATCGCACGAGCGCCATGCCGCGGCGGCGGGTATCGCCAGCCGCAGAGTAGGGAGGTACGGGCAGCACTTGCGTTTCAGATCGGAGGTCGCCGTGAAGTGCGCCTCGAGCTGCGGCGCAGCTGCCGGGCAGATCCAAACGGATGCCTCCACGAGCGAAAACTGCGCCCGCCGCTTCGGTGTCGGATAGTCGAGCAGAATCGACGCCGCCATGTGCGCGATCACACCCTGCTCGGGCGTCAGCGGAACGGCCGTGATTGCGCGCGAAGCCGTCTTGGGCGCCCGAAAGCCACAGTTCATCCGTGCGCCGAGTGCACCGGGCAGGCGTGTGCCGGTGCTCATGCCGAGCCTGACAGGTAGGGGGCTCCCGGCAGGAGCTACCGGCGGGAACATACCCGTGGGCACCCCGCCGCCGTTCCAGTTGAGCAGGTTGACCCGAACCGCGGTGGTCGGCACGGTCGCGCTGTGGCGCCCGGTCATCTCGTTGTAATTGTCGACCGTGGCGCCGAGCGGCATGCCGACGGTATTGCCGCAGGGGCCGTTGTGCCCACCAGCACCGGGCCCGGCCGAGCCCGGCCCGCCCATGCCGGGCCGCCGTCGGTGTCGAGTGAGCAGCCGAGCTCGTCGAGCTCGCACGGGGTCTCCACGTTCCTACGCGACCTCACGACCCTGCTTGGGGAGCCGCTTCGGGTCGTTCCGCAGCCCCGCCAACCGGATTAAAAGCACACCGGTACCCACACAGCCGGACTACTCATACAAACGTGGAATCCGAAGAACGCAGTCCCGCCCGGCACGCCGCGTGGTGCACCTCGGCTCATTCAACGGGTGGCCCGCATGCTCGGCCACGACGACAGCGCGGTCGAGCCGCGCCCCTTCGTCGGCCCGCACCTGTGCGTCGTCAACGTTCTCAACCTCGTCCACCTCGTCACGGACTGGAAGAGCAACAGCTAGCTGTGCCGCGGTCGCGGTCGCGGCCGGGGCGCGGGTGGCACTTCTTTCGCCGCGACCACGTCTGCCAGCGCGAGCGTGACCAGTCCCCGCTTGGTCTCCACCGAAACGGATGCCGCGCTGCGGTCACGCAGAAACCCGAGCGCGTCGGTGTAACCAACCGCACTGCGCGTGCGCACGACGACGCGGGTTCCGAGCGGGGCATCCACGAGAAAAGCGAGGGGACCGCTCATCGAATCAGGCTGTACTCTTCGACCCGCGCCGATTCTCCGGCGATGAGAATGATGTCGCCCTCTTCAATCACGGTGTCAAGCGAGGTGTAACTCCAGCCGACGCCGGGGCGGTGAAACGCCGTCACGGTGATGCCGTAGCGGGCGCGCACCTTGGCCTGGCCGAGCGGCACGCCGATGAGCGAGCGCGGCGGGGCCGTCTTGACGAGCGCAAAGTTCTCGCCGATCTCGATGTAGTCCTGCATGGCGCCGCGCACCAGGTGGGCGACCCGCTGCCCCATATCCTTCTCCGGGTAGATGACGTGGTTGACGCCGAGCTGGGTGAGAATCTCGCCGTGTGGGTCGCTGACCGCTTTGGCCCAGATATTGGGGATGCCGAGCTTGAGCAGCAGAGATGCGGTGAGAATGTTCGCCTCAACGTCGCCGCCGATCGCCACGACCGCCCTCGAGAAGTCGGGTACCGAGAGTTCCCGCAAGGTCGCCTCCTTGGTGGAGTCGGCGCGCACCACGTGGGTGAGCAGGCGGTTGTGCAGTTGCACGACCTCTTCGTCACCGTCGATGCCGAGCACCTCGGTGCCGCTTTTCATGAGCTCGAGGGCGAGGGCGCTACCGAACCGGCCGAGACCGATGACGACGACCGATTCGGCTTCGGCGAGGCGGGCGGGGTCGCGATGCCCGAACAGCGAATATTTAGCCAATGATCGGCCTTTCTTTAGGATACTCGTAGGTGGTGTTACGCTCTCGCAGGGCGATGGCCGACGCAAAGGTGATGGGGCCGAGACGGCCAATGAACATGAGCAGAATCAAAATGACCTGCCCCTCCCAGGGCAGCCCCGCGGTGATACCGGTCGACAGTCCCACGGTCGCGAAGGCGCTGATCGTCTCAAACAGGAGCGCGTCGAGCGAGATGTCGGTCATGAGCATGAGGGCCGTGGTCGCGGCGGTAATGACACCGACGGCGAGCAGGGCAATGGTGATGGCCTCGCGGTGCACCGCCCGGGAGAGCCGCTTGCCGAAGACGTTGACGGCCACCTGGCCGCGCACCTCGGTCCAGATAATGAAAAACAAGACGGCGAAAGTCGTGATCTTGATGCCTCCGGCGGTTCCGGCCGGGCCGCCGCCGATCAGCATCAGAATGTCCATGCCGAGCAGGGTCGCGGAGTCGAGCTGGGCAATGTCGACGCTGTTGAAACCGGCGGTGCGAGTCTGCACCGCCTGAAAGAAACCGGCGAGCAGCTTGCCCGGCCAATCCAGCTGGCCGAGCGTATTCGGATTCGACCATTCAACGGCCGTGATATATGCCGTTCCGAGAATAAGTAGCACGATTGTGCCGGCGACCACGATGCGGGTGTTCATGGTCCAGGTACGAATCGACCAGCGAAACGGATGCCGCACCTGCGTCCGCAGCTGCCGCCGCAGTTGCACGATCACGGGAAAGCCGAGCCCACCCAGAATGACGGCGGCGGAGATCGGCAGGCAGATCCAGGCATCCGTTGCATAACCCATGAGGTTGTCGCTGAACAGGGCGAAGCCGGCGTTGTTGAAGCTCGACACCGAGTGGAACACTCCGAGCCAGATCGCCCGGCCCGCGGGCTCGTCGTAGCCGATCATGAAGCGCAGTGCGAGCAGAACCGCCGCGGTGACCTCAATGGCGAGGGAGATGCGCACGACGCCGAACACGAGCCCCTTCACGTCTTCGAGGCCGACGCTCTTGGTCTCTGCGGCCGCCGTGATGCGCGAGCGCAGCGAGAGCTTGCGGGCGATCGCAAGCCCCACAACCGAGGCGAATGACATGATCCCGAACCCGCCGATCTGAATGAGCAGCAGAATGACGATCTGGCCGAACGGCGTCCAGTACACCGCGGTGTCGACGACGGTCAGACCGGTGACGCACACGGCGCTCGTCGCGGTGAACAGCGCCTCGAGAAACGATGCCCCGCCGAGCCCGACCCGGGCGTTGGGCAGCATCAGCAGCGCCGTACCGACGAAAATGGTCAGGGCAAAACCAGAAACGACCACCTGCGCCGGATGTAGTCGGTGCCGCTTCGCTGTGTTGTCGCGTTCGCGAACGGCCCGTGAGTGCACGGACCAATTCTACGCCGGGCATACCGCACGACTCCCCCTCGGGACTCACCGGCCCACCGGTGCAGTCGTTTCAGACAGGTTCGTCTACCCCCAACAGGCAGGACAGATTAACCATCTGATATGCGCAATACTCGCTCTAAGGGGTGGAATACATGGTCAGCGACGGGTTCGAGCCACGAGGGACGCAGGTTGTGCGACCCCGGCGACAGCTGGTCGCCCGGGCGATCATTGCAGCACTGTCCTTGCTGGTGCCCCTGCTGATCGTGCTGTACTGGCTCACCATTCCGCAGGGCACCTGGATGTTTGTCGCCGCCATTCAACTCGGGTTGACCATTCTCGGCGTCGTAGGAGTGTACAGAGCACGCAAAATGTGGGTGACCATCACCGCTGACAGCCTCCAGAGCCGCAGCCTGCTGGGAACCGTAACCACCTGGGACACGGCCGATATCGCCAGTGTCGTGCTTGTCGACCTCTACCAGAGCGGAACCGTCGACACTCTCACCCACCTGTACCTGCTCGACTCCGCCGGCGATGTGCTGCTGCGCCTGCGCGGCCAGATCTGGCCTCGATCGGGCATGGAAAACATGATCGACACGCTCGGGGTCGCTGTCGTGCGCCCGCCCGACCCACTCACCCTGGCCGAACTCGGACGACTCCGGCCGCAGCTGGTGCACCGGTGTACGCGACACTGAACCGGTCTGGGCCCTTAGTGCCCCCGGCCCGACACCACGTCGGCGACGCGCGCGAGTGGCGACGTCGTGCGACGGCCGGTCAGCTCGGCCCGATCAGCCAGGGAATAGGCCCGATACAGCGCGGTGACAGCGAGCCACCGCAATGGTTCGGGCTCCCACGAGCGCGCCCGGTGGTTCACCCAGGGTAGCTCCACCAGGCCGCTGTCCCGGCCGAGAATCAGGTCCGTCAGGGTGCGCCCGGCCAGGTTCGTGGTCGCAACACCGGTACCCACGTACCCGCCGCCCCAGGCCAGTCCGGTCTGCGGGTCGAGACCCACCGTTGCAGCCCAGTCTCGAGGCACGCCGAGCACGCCCGACCAGGCATGGTCGATGCGAGCACCCGCCGTCGCCGGAAAGAAGCGCACCAGAATGTCGCGTAGGGCGTCGACGGTGGCCTGCGGGGTCTGGCCGTCGGCATCCGTTTTGGAACCGAATCGGTAGGGCACACCGCGCCCGCCGATCGCGATGCGGTCGTCGCTCGTGCGCTGCGCGTACATGTAGGCGTGCGCCATATCGCCCAGGGTTTCCCGGCCCGACCAGCCGATGCTCTCCCAGACGGATGCCGCGAGCGGCTCGGTCGCGATGAGCGACGAATTCATGGGCAGCCAGGTTCGGTGCAGCCCCTTGAGACCGGCCGTGAACCCCTCGGTCGCGCGCACCACGAACGAGGCGTCGACGGTTCCGTACTGGGTCACCGCCCGGTGTGGTGCGATCTCGCTCACCGGGGTGTCCTCGTAAATCTCTACCCCGAGCGACTCGGCCGTGCGGGCAAGTCCGGCCACGAGCGCGGCCGGGTTGATGCGGGCACAGTGCGGGTGCCACATGCCCCCAGTGGTGCCCGCCACGTTGATACGGTTCTGCGCCGCAGTTTTGGAGAGCAACTCGACGTCGGTGTGCGCCCAAGACTGCTCGGCACGGGCGGCCCGCTCCAGGCGGTGCTGTTGCGCGGGGTCGTAGGCGACCGTGAACTCGCCGCCCTTGATGATCCCGGCGTCGATTCCCTCCTGGGCGGCGACCCGAATGACCTCATCGACCGTGTCGTTCATGGCGGCCTGAAACTGTTCTGCGGCGGGGCGACCGTGGCTTTTCACATACTGCTCGCGCCCACCGGTGACCGAGTTGGTCAGCCAGCCGCCGTTCCGGCCGGACGCGCCGAATCCGGCGAATCGGGCCTCGAGCACGACGATGCGCAATTGCGGCGCCGCCTTCTTGAGGTAGTACGCCGTCCACAGCCCGGTGTAACCGGCACCGACGATGACGACATCGGCGCGGGTCGACCCGGGCAGGGCGGCGCGCGGCGCAGGCTGGCCGAGCTGGGTCCACCAGAACGAGACATCCCCGTTGCGCCGGGGTGCGTAAAGCGCGTTCGTCATGATTTGAGCGCTTTCTGTCGCTGTCGTTCGAGTCGCCGACGGGCGGCGAGTTCACGTTCGCCGTCGAGTTTGGCGGCCACCGGAGCCCAGAGTACGACGGCAACCCCGGCGCCAAGGAGCAACCCGCCGATGGTGTCGGTGAGCCAGTGCGCTCCCAGGTAGGTGCGGCTGAGCAGCATCACGATCGTGTACGCGGTGCCGGCGATAGCCACCCACAGCCGAGGAAAGATAATGGCGAGGCAGACCGCCATGGTCGCCGCGTTGGCGACGTGGCCGGAGGGGAACGAACCAAAATCAGAGGCGACCAGCATGTCTTCGGGTCGCGCGCGGCCAAAGAGCTGTTTCAAGAGTTGCACACCGCCGGCGCTCAGCACGGTCGCCACGAGGTAGTACCCGGCGGCCCACGGCCGTTTGATCAGCAGGATGGCCAGGGTGATGACCAGCGGAATGACGAGCACGCCGAACAGGCCGCCGCCGAGGGCGTTCATGAACAGCGACGGAATCTCCCAGATCGGCGAGCGGTGCTCGATGATCTCGCCCATCCACTCGGTGTCGACCTCGAGGGCGAGGCCGTTGCCCCGCACGACCACGACGAGGCCGAGCAGAGCGGTGAGCGCCACGGCGGAGAGCCCGCTGATGACGGGCCAGCGGCGCGACACGCGGCGAGCGGCAGGGTCTGCGGCGCGTTCCGGGTTAGTCATCCCGCCATCGTAGGTGAGCCCGCTGCAATTGGGTTATCGGCGTGCCGAGATTGCCGCCATCGCGTTCCCGCACCACGTTCTATCGTGGGCCCATTATCACAAGGTGGGCCCGGTCGGCGGGCGCGTGAGGTCGCGCTAGCGGTCGAGTGCCGGCACGCTGCGCGGGCGCACGATGAGCCAGAGCGAGAGAATCGAGAGCACAGCGGTGACGCCCATGACGGATGCCATCGGTATCGCCGTTCCCACTCCGAGCACTCCCACGATCGGCGAGATCAAACCGGCCACACCGAAGTTGGCCGCGCCGAGCAACGACGCCGCCGTTCCGGCCTCGTGTCCGTGGGCGTTGAGGGCGATGACCTGCACGCTCGGCAGGGTGAAACCGCAGGCCGCGATGAAGAACCAGAGTGGCACCAGGGTGCCCCACAGCCCCACGCCGGCCAGGTCGAGCAGCACGATCGCACCGGCGGTGAGCAGCAGCACGACCGTGGAGACGGAGAGGATCCACTGCGGACCAATACTGAATCGGTGCATCAGGCGCGAGCTGAGCTGCACCCCGGTGACGACGCCGAGGGAATTAACGGCGAACAGCAGGCCGTACTCCTGCGGACTGAACTGGTACACGTCCTGAAACAGAAACGGCGAGGCCGACAGATACGAGAACAACCCGGTGAAGGTCATCGCCCCGATGATCGCGACGCCCACGAAGGTGCGGTCGCTCAGCACCGCCTTGTAGCGCTGAGCCAGGGTGTTGTGACCCTTCGCGTGGCGTTCACTTTCGGGCAGGGTCTCGACGATCCAGAAGGCGACGGCCAGAATCACGATGACACCATAGGCGGCGAGCACCCAGAAGATGCCGCGCCAGTTCATGACGAGCAACAGCTGTGAGCCAATCACCGGCGCCAGGACCGGCGCAAGGCCACTGACCAAGGCGAGACGGGAGAGCATACGCACGAGCGGCTTACCGCCGAACAGGTCGCGTACCATGGCCATCGCGACGACCGCGCCGGCCGCAGCGCCAAAGCCCTGCAGCACGCGGAACCCCGCGAGCATCACGATGTCGTTCGAGATGGCGGCGCCGACACAGGCGAGAATGTGCACCCCGGTGGCGAGCATCAACGGCAGTCGGCGACCAACCTTGTCACTCCACGGGCCCACGACCAGCTGCCCGAATCCAAACCCGATCATCGTTCCGGTCAGGGTGAGCTGAATGACCGAGGGCATCACGTTGAACTCGCTCTCCAGCGTCGGGAACGCCGGCAGATACAGGTCAATGGTGAACGGGCCGAGAGCAGTCAGCGCGCCGAGAATGAGAATGTAGACGACGCGCTGGCGGCGAGTCAGTCTGTCCCCGGGGTGCGCGGCGGTCGAGGCGAGCTGGGCCCTGCTCACGACGGGGATGGCGGCAGTAGTCACGTGTAAAAGATCCTCCAGCTGGTAACGGTGTGGGTGTCGGGGCAACGGATGCTCGGAGCCGACCGCCGCAGCGGGCCGTAATCGCCTTGCAGCCGGGCCGCGCGCGGCTGCACCTGTCGGTCCAGCGAGTGGCACCTGCGTCATCGAAACAGGTCCGGGCGTGAGCGGGTGTGCTTCAAGAGTAAGTTCCCGCGGCGTCCGGCTATTCCCACGCGATGGGTTCGAGCTCAGAGCACATGCCAGCCGCAGGCTGTCGCCACCCGCGCCTGCCGGCCGTCGTCGGCGCCGAAGGCGAGCTTCTCCCCCGGTTCGGCGAGGTCGCGAAAGCACAGTTCGGCGGCCGCCAGATGCCGGGCGTGGCCCAGCGCCAGCCCGTTCGCGGCAAACTTCGTCGCCCGTGCCTCCATCTCGACCGGTTCCAGGTCAACCAGCTCGACCAGCCCGTCAACGGGGTCAACCAGTGTGCTGAGCCGGTCGAGCACGCACTCGACAGTCATCCCCTGCTCCAGCCCGGCAAGCACAGCCTCGGCGCTGCATTCGGCCACGGCCAGCGGCGTGGAAACCACTTGCACCTCGGCGAAATCGCGCAGGGCGGCGCCCCAGTCCGGTCCGGTGCGGGCTGGCACCAGCAGCCGCACGAGCAGTGCCGGGCCGGCGTAGACGATCATCGGCTGCTGCCGGCCGGGTCCTCCAGCAGCGATTCAAAGGCAAGCTCGGCGGCTCCGATCATGAGCAGGTCGGAGCCGAGGGCGGCCGCGCAGACCCGCACGTCCGCGTTCGGCGCGGCGAGCGAGAGCCTGGCCACCCCGGCGCGCAGCCGGTCCGGGTCGACGGCATGCAGGGCGGCGAGAAAACCGCCGAGCACCACCAGTTCCGGGTTGAGCAGGTTCACCGCACCGGCCAGGGCCACGGACAGCGCGTCAAGCTGGCGGTTCACCTCGGCGCGAACGGAGGGCGCATGGGAGCCGAGCAGGGCCTGTTCGAGCTCGTCGGCATCCGCCCGTTCCAGCCCGAGTACGCCGAGCAGCGCGCTGCGGCGCACCTCGGCTTCGAGGGTGCCGGGGATACCGGCCGAGTCGGTCCGCTCAGCGCCGCTGACCCGGGTGTGACCGAACTCGCCAGCGAATCCGGCTACACCGCGCGCCGACACACCGCCCACCACAATGCCGCCGCCGATGCCGCTGGCGCCGCCATTCAGATAGACGAGATCGTCAACGTCGCGGCCGGCGCCGAAATAGCGCTCCGCGGTGACCCCGAGGTTGGCATCGTTTGCGGCGCGCACCGGCAGCCCGGTGGCGGCCGCGAGCAGCGCGGCCAGGGGCGCGTCAACCCAGCCGAGGTGCGGGGCATGCCGCACGAGACCGTCGGATACCCGGACCAGGCCCGGCACCGCCACGCCTATACCGATGGGGGAATACTCACTCTCCAGCTCGGCTCGCAGGTCGTTGATGACGGCCGCGGCGATGCCAACAGCCTCGGCCACGGTTGGCGACAGCTCGGTGGGGTGACGGATGCGCCGGCGTACGACGCCGTCCAGCCCCACCAGGCCCACGGTCACCGCGTCGATCTCCGGGTTCACGGCGAACGCGGCCACACGGGGGTTGGCCGCCACCACGGGACTGGGCCGGCCGACAAGCCGCGTGGGGTCGGGGTCGCGTTCCTGGATCAGGCCGCGCGCTGAAAGCTCGGCCACGAGGGCGCCAATGGTGGACCGGTTCAGCCCGGTTAGGCGGGTCAGCTGGGCCCGGGAGGCGGGTCCGTTGCGGTGGAGGGAACGCAGGATGACGCCCAGGTTGTGCCGTCGCACGTCGTCACTGCTGGAGCCCTGCACGGTGTTCCCTTCGTCGTTGCGGCTCCCAGATTACCCGGCCCGCATGCGGAACACCGTGATAGGTTGCCACGGTCTACAAATCGACAGTGCAGCTGACAGAACAGGACCACATGGAATTCCGATACCTCGGCAATAGCGGCTTGAAGATCTCCGAGCTCACCTACGGCAACTGGCTCACCCACGGCTCCCAAGTGGAGAACGATGTGGCCACCCAGTGCGTGCGGGCGGCGCTTGACGCCGGAATCAGTACCTTTGACACGGCGGATGTCTACGCCAACACCCAGGCCGAGACCGTGCTCGGCGAGGCGCTGCAGGGCGAACGGCGCCAGTCGCTGGAGATCTTCACCAAGGTGTTCGGGCCGACCGGCCCCAGGGGGCACAATGATGTGGGACTCTCCCGCAAGCACATTCTCGAGTCCATCGACGGGTCGCTCACCCGCCTGCAAACTGACTACGTCGACCTCTACCAGGCGCACCGCTACGACGTGGAGACCCCGCTGGAAGAGACGATGCAGGCCTTCGCCGACGTCGTGCGCCAGGGCAAGGCGCTCTACATCGGCGTGAGCGAGTGGAATGCCGAGCAGCTGCGCGCCGGGCACAAGCTCGCCACCGAGCTGGGTGTGCAGCTCATCTCCAACCAGCCGCAGTACTCCATGCTGTGGCGGGTCATCGACGACGAGGTGGTGCCGGCATCCGTCGAGCTGGGCGTTTCGCAGATCGTCTGGTCGCCGGTGGCGCAGGGCGTACTCAGCGGAAAGTACCGGCCGGGCCAGCCGCTGCCCGAGGGCAGCCGGGCCACGGACGAGCATGGCGGCAAGGACATGATCTCGCGCTGGATGGCCGACGAGGTACTCACCGGCGTGCAGAATCTGCAGCCGATCGCCGACGACCTCGGGCTCACCATGGCGCAGCTGGCCATCGCCTGGGTGCTGCAGAACACGAATGTGGCGTCGGCCATCATCGGTGCCAGCCGTCCTGAGCAGGTGGCCGCCAACGTGAAGGCGGCGGGGGTCAGCCTCGACGCCGAGGTGCTCACACGCATCGATTCGGCCATCGGCAACCTCGCCGAAACCGACCCACGCAAGACCGTCTCGCCGACGAAGCGCGAGGCCTGAGGCGTGCGCGTCATCGTCACCGGCGGCAGCGGCAAGCTCGGTCGCACCGTCGTCACCCGGCTGCGCGCCGAGGGCCACACGGTCATGAACCTGGACCAGGCCGGCACCCGCGGCCCCGGGTTCCTGAACATCAACCTGCGCGACTACGGCGAGGTGGCGGATGCCTTCCAGGGGGTCGATGACACGGCCGACGGGTTCGACGCGGTCGTGCATCTGGGCGCGATCCCGGCCCCGGGCATCCGCCCCGATGTCGCCACTTTCCACAACAACATGCTCTCCACCTACAACGTGTTCCAGGCCGCCCGGCGCGCTGGCATCACCCGCATCGTTTACGCGTCGAGCGAGACGGTGCTCGGACTGCCGTTTGACACCGATCCGCCCTACCTGCCGGTCGATGAGGATTACGCAGCACGACCGGAGAGTACCTACTCTCTGGTGAAGCACCTCGAGGAGCAGATGGCGATCGAGCTGGTGCGCTGGGATCCGGGGTTGAGCATCACCGCCCTGCGCTTCTCCAACGTGATGGACCCGGCCGACTATGCGGCCTTTCCCGGCTACGACACCGATCCGCTCACTCGCAAGTGGAACCTGTGGGGTTACATCGACGGCCGCGACGGCGCACAGGCCGTGGCGCGCGCGCTCGAGGTGGCCGGCCCCGGCTTCGACCGGTTCATCATTGCCGCCGCCGATACCGTCTCGAGTCGCCCCAGCGCGGAATTGGCCGCCAGTGTCTTTCCCGACGTCGCGTTCACACGAGTCGTGCGCGAGCACGAGACGCTGCTCGGCATTGAGAAGGCCCGCCGCGTGCTCGGCTTCGCACCCGAGCACAGCTGGCGCGACCACGTGTAGGGCGTCCACCAGCCGATCTACCTGTTGAATACGGCGTGGACCGGCTGGTCGGTGCCCCGTGGCGAATTCAGAAAATCTGGATCCGGCATGCCGGCATCCGCGGTCTGCCCGGGCACCGGATGCTGCCGGCCGGCCTTTTCCTGAATTGGCCACGTCCCCGAGGTGGCGCACCCCCCGGGTGCTCTACCAGCCGCCTTCTGGTCGGCTCCCAGTCGCCTCCCAGACGCCTCCCGGCCGGCGTGAACCGGACCGTGAGGCCAGCCCACTAGCCTCGTAGGCAACGGCTGCTCCGGCAGCGCAGCGACGAATGAATGGTGAACTACCGCATGAGCACTTCCGGCCCGGCCCGCTCTCCCAAGAAAGATCGCCGCGAGGAGGCCCGCGAACACGCGCGGCTGATGCGCGCCGAACAGGTCAAGCGGGACAAACGCCGTCGCCTCTTTCTGCGCGGCGGCATCGGTGTTGGCCTGCTCGCCGTGGTCGCCATCGTGACCCTCGTTATCGTGAACAACGTCACTGCTCCGGCGGCGCCGGGCCCGGCCAATATGGCCAGCGACGGCATTCTGCTCGGCAGCGACGGAACCACGGTCTCCGCCGACACGACGGTCGCCCTCGCCGCCGACGCCGATCCCATCGCCACCGACCAGACTGCCCTGACCAACACGGCCAATATCGTGATGTACGTCGACTACCTCTGCCCGATCTGTGGCAACTTCGAAACCACCAACGGTGAGCAGATCACCAACTGGGTCACCGCCGGCAACGCGACGGTCGAGATCCACCCGATCTCGATTCTCGACCGGCTGTCGTCGGGCACCAAGTACGCCACCCGAGCCGCAAACGCAGCCGCCTGCGTGGCAAACGACGACCCCAACAACTTTCTCGCCTTCAATACGGCAATGTTCGCCGACCAGCCCACCGAGAATTCGAACGGTAAGACGGATGCTCAGCTGACGAGCCTCGTGGCGGGAGCCGGGGTGACCTCCACCGCTGTCGCCAGCTGCATCACCGATCAGACGTATTCCGGTTGGGTCGCCGCGTCGACCCAACGCGCGATCGCTGGACCGATTCCCAACTCCGACGTTGAAAAAGTCACGGGAACGCCCACAGTGCTGGTGAACGGCGTGAGCTACACCGGCGCCTTCACCGACGCTGCCGCCTTCGAAGCCTTCGTCACCGCCCAGATGACCGCGGCTGCCGGAGCGGGCGAGTAACACCGCCCACTCGTACGAAGCCCGATGAGTATGCCCGACGAACGCTCGCCACATGAGCGCGATGAAAGCCCGATGAGTGCGCACGACGGCGCGGCCCCCTCTGCGGCGGGTGCCGCGCCGACCGTATTCGGGGCGGTTCTCGATGCGTCGACCCGGTGCATCCACTTTCACTCGGAACGCGACATCGTGGCGATCAAATTCGCCTGCTGCCTGCGGTACTACCCCTGCTCGCGATGCCACGACGAGGCCGTGCGGCTCGAACCCACCCCCCACGCAACGCGGCGGTGGCCGCTGGCGCAGTGGTCGGAGCTCGCAATTCTGTGCGGCGCCTGCCATCGTGAGCTCAGCATCACGGAGTATCGCCGGGCGGATCGCTGCCCGCGCTGCACCGCCGAGTTCAATCCCGGCTGCCGCCTGCACGCGCACCTCTACTTCGACGAGCCGTAGCGAGATCCTTGCCCCACCTGTCATTCCGGGCCCGGAACGCGGGCCCGGGTAAGATTATGGGCACGCGGTCGCACCATGGGCCCGGGAACGCTAGCCCAGCGCGAGCCCGACCCAGAGACCGAGTGCGGCGGCGGCAACGGATGCCCCGAGCATGCCCATTCCGTTGGCCAGCGCGGCCAGATAACGGTGGGCCTGGGCCAGCCGCACGGTCTCAAAACTGGCCGTGCTGAACGTCGTGTAGCCGCCGAGCAGGCCGACGCCGAGCACGAGACCCCACTCCGGCGCGAGCAGGTGATTCAGGGCGAGGCCGGTGACGAGGCCGAGCAGCAACGAGCCACTCACGTTGATGATCGTGGTGCCAAACGGGAACGCGCCGCCGAGGCGGGAGCGCACGAGGCCGTCGAGATAGAGGCGCGCGGCCGCGCCCACGCCGCCAGCGACGGCGATTGTCAGGACCAGGAGTGGGGTCATCCATCCTCCCCCGCAGCGGGTGCCTGGCCATCGCGCCTGCGTTGGTGCAGCGCCGCGCCGATCACGATGCCCAGCCAGGTAGCGAGGCCACCGAGCAGAACCGTGCCGAGCGCATAGGCAAGGGCAATCCCAACGGCGCCGTCCCGCAGTAGCAGGGCGCTGTCGATCGCGAGGGCGCTGTAGGTCGTGAATCCGCCGAGCAGTCCGGTGCCGAGCAGCAGGCGCAGGGTGCGGCGGCGGCCGGCATCGTGCCCGCGGCGAACGAGTGCTTCCAGCAGCAGCCCGAGCAGCAGGGCGCCGAGCAGATTGATACCGAGGGTGGTCAGCGGCAGGCCGGCATCCATGGTGAGATCGACCGGCGGCAGCGCGAGCCCGAGCGCTTCGCGAAGGGCGGTGCCCACGGTTCCACCCAGAAAGACGAGGCCGAGGTAGCGCCATTGCAGGTGCACGGCGCGCGGCGTGATCGTGTCGATGGTTCACCTACCCGGTCGATCGCTGGTTCCGTCGCAATCAGTAGGAACGATCAGCCCTGTCAATTTGAGCGGATGCTCCGGCGGGATCCATCGCCGTGGCCAGAATACACGCTCCTAGTCGGTGGATTCCCACGGCAGTTCATCGCGGAAGGCGACCGGTGCCAACGGGATGACCACGACCGGGCGGTGCTGCCGGTGCGCCAGGTGTACCGCCACGGAGCCGCCGAAGAACTCCTGCACGCTGGCCCGCACGCCCCGCTCGCGGGTGCCAACCACGATCATCGCGGCGCTGAGCGTGTCGGCGAGGTGGGCGAGGGCGCGGGCGGGGTCGCCCGCCACGGCGCGGGTCGACCATTCCAGATTGCGACCGTCGAGCAGGGTCGCCAGGTGGGTTCTCAGAGCGACCGGAAAGCTCTTCTCATCGAGGTCGAGCAGGTCGGGGTCGACCGGCAGCGATACGATGCTGCCGTCGGCGAACTCATCAACGACATATCTACCCGGCTCGACCGTGGTACAGATGAGTTCGGCGTGAAACTGGACCGCAAAGGATGCGGCCGCCAGCACGACAGCGTCGGGCTGGCCCGATGTCACTCCAACGATCACGTACGTGCTCACGAATAACTCCTTGTCGCCTCGACTGCTCCGTTATCAGCTTGGCCGCATTCCGGCCGAACGGATAGGGCCGTTCTGGCCTGAGCGGTGCTGAACTGGTCGAGGAGTTCGAACGCAGCCCCTGGCAGCGTCAGACGGCGGCGAGCACCCCGGCGACGGAGTCGATCGAGCCGGGCACGAGGCTGTAGTACGACCAGGTGCCGCGTTTGGCGCGGGCCAGAAAGCCCGCCTCCACGAGCACCTTGAGATGGTGCGAGATCGTCGGCTGGCTCAGCGTGAGTTGGCCGGTCAGGTCGCAGACGCAGGCCTCCTGGTCGGCGTGTGCGGCCACGATGGAGATGATGCGCAATCGGGCCGGGTCGGCGAGGGCCTTGAGGGAGCGGGCGAGAGTCTCGGCGTGCAGGGAGCCGATCGCCTCGCGGGCCAGCGGAGAAGAGCAGGCTGCGGCATCCGCTGCTGCAACAGGAGGAGAAATGTCGGTCAGCAGAAGCGTGCGGGTAAACGTCATCTGAACACGGTCTCCTTAGATTGACATTGGTCGATATATTGTTCTAGCGTAGGCATCGACAACGATCAATGTTACCGCGCTTCGATGGAACCCCCGCTGTCACAACCACTTGGAGATTTGTGAGCACCACGGCGTCCACCCCCAGTCGGCTCGGCGCGATGGACCGGCTACTGCCAGTCTGGATCCTCACCGCCATGGGCCTCGGGCTGATTCTGGCCGTGTCCGTTCCCGCCGTCGGCGACCTGCTGCACGCGTTCACGATCGGGTCGATCAGCGTGCCCATCGCCATCGGACTGCTCATCATGATGTATCCGGTGCTCGCCAAGGTTCGCTACACGGATGCCCGTGCGGTCGCCGGCGACACGCGCCTGCTGGTCTCCTCCCTGCTACTGAACTGGCTTGTCGGCCCGGCCCTGATGTTCGCCCTGGCCTGGATCTTTCTGCCCGATCTGCCGGAATACCGCACCGGCCTCATCATCGTCGGACTCGCCCGCTGCATCGCCATGGTCCTGATCTGGAACGACCTCGCCTGCGGCGACCGTGAAGCCGCCGCCTTTCTGGTGGCCGTGAACTCGGTCTTTCAGGTCGCCGCTTTTGGCGCGCTCGGCTGGTTCTACCTGCAAGTGCTGCCGGGATGGCTCGGCCTGTCGACGACGAGCGCCGAATTCTCGATCTGGGCGATCACCGCGAGTGTGCTCGTGTTCCTCGGCATCCCTCTGCTCGCGGGCTACCTGTCCCGCCGCATCGGCGAGGCGCGACGCGGTCGCCACTGGTACGAGGAGCGTTTTCTGCCCCGGGTCGGGCCGCTGGCGCTCTGGGGACTGCTGTTCACGATCGTCATGTTGTTCGCCCTGCAGGGCCAGCAGGTCATCGACCACCCCGGCGATGTCGCGCGCATCGCGCTGCCAATGCTTCTGTATTTCGCTCTAATGTTCCTGGGCGGATTTCTCACCGGACGCCTGCTGCGCATGACCTACGAGCGCACCACGACGCTCGCCTTCACGGCTGCCGGCAACAACTTTGAGCTCGCGATCGCAGTCGCTATCGGAACCTTCGGCGCACTCAGCGGTCAGGCCCTCGCCGGCATCGTTGGTCCGCTGATCGAGGTTCCAGCCCTCCTCGCCCTCGTCTACGTCGCTCTCTGGCTCAAACCCCGCCTGTTTCCCGAGCGGATGCCGGCGGCCGACACGCCGACGCCGGCCGCGGCATCCGCTCGCACACTCGTTTAGTCCACCCTGAAGAAAGAAGAGTTCCATGAAACCCTCGGTACTGTTCGTCTGCGTGCACAACGCCGGGCGCTCGCAGATGGCCGCTGGATTTTTGAACGCCCTGGCGCAGGGTCGCGTCGACGTGTTCTCGGCCGGATCTGAACCGAAAGACCGCATCAACCCGGTCGCGATCGCCGCGATGGCCGAAGAGGGCATCGATATCACGGGTAACTCACCGAAGATTCTCACGACCGAGGCGGTCAAGCAGTCCGACGTCGTGATCACCATGGGCTGCGGCGACGCCTGCCCGATCTTTCCCGGCAAGCGCTACGAGGACTGGCAGCTCGACGACCCGGCCGGTCAGGGCATCGAGAGCGTGCGCCCGATTCGCGATGAGATCAAGGCGCGCATCGAGCGGCTCCTCGCCGAGATTCTGCCCGTTCAGGCCTGATCACGACCAACCCGCGCGGCCTTTTGCGGCCTGAGCCACCCCGATGAGTCGCTCACACGACTGGCCGGCGAACTCACTGGCTCGTTCCTTGTTGTGTTCGCCGCAGAAACCAGTGAACGCTTCGTCGGCGGGGAGCTCGTTGAGCCGGCTGGCCAGACGACGACGAGTGCGCCGGCACCGTGGCCACGGCCCGCCTCGTGCAACTCGTGCCATCCGATACCGGCGTCTGTCCCACCGGCGTGACTGCGGTTCCTGCCGCTCCCAGCCGTCGCACCAACGACCACCGCAGTGCAGTTGTCACGGCGGTGAGTTGTGGCGGCCCGGGGCATCGCAGTGGCCCGCACTGCGCCTCGATCCGATCCGATCCGACACGTTCCGGGCCCGGGCCCGGAAGGCGGGGTCAAGCTACAACCGCTACGCGAGAGTCAGGAACAACCTCTCGAGCTCGGGCACCGTCAGCGAGTTCTCGTTGTCGGGGTTCTCGAGGCACTGGCGCATCGCCGTGGAGACGATGACGAAGCCGGCCTTGTCGAGGGCACTCGACACGGCGGCGAGCTGAGTGACGACATCGCGGCAGTTGCCGCCGCCCTCGACCGCGGCGATCACCGCGGTCAGCTGCCCCTGCGCACGGCGCAGCCGGTTGAGAATCTTCTTCTGCTCGGCAGTTCGGGAGTCCGCGTCGGGTTTGATCGCCACCTCAGGCACCCTGCTCAATGGGAAGTCCGGCCTGCTGCCAGGCATTCGTACCGCCAGCGATGTTGATGGCGTCGTGCCCGTGCTGGGTCAAGTACTCGGCGACCTGCGCGCTGCGTCCGCCGACGGCGCAGATGACGTGCACCGGCACATCCGCCGGAATCTCGCCGATTCGTTCAACGACCTCGCCCATCGGAATGTGTATGACGCCGGGAACGTGAGCGGCGTCGAACTCCCACGGTTCGCGCACGTCAACGACGACGGGCGCGGAGAGTACGGACAGCTCGGTGACGGTGATTTCTTTCATACGAGAACCCTTTCAGCAGGTGAGGAAACACTAAGGCTAGACGTTCCGGCCAGCCAGGTGCGGTAGCCGCCATCGAGATTGCGCACGTCGAATCCGTGCTGGCTGAGAATGCGCGCGGCGGTATGCCCGCGCTGGCCAACCTGGCAGTGCACGATCAGCGGTACCCGCGGCAGCTCGCCCAGTCGCTTGCGCAGGTCGTCGAGTGGCACGTTGATCGCGCCCGGAATGCTGCCGGCTAGAAATTCACCCGGGGAACGAACATCGACGAGCACGGAGCCGGTCGCGCGCATCGCCTCCAACTCGTGCCATTGCAGGTTTACGCTCGTACCCTGCGCGAGGTTATCGGCGACGTAGCCGAGCTGATTGATCGGGTCTTTCGCCGAGGCGTACTGCGGCGCGTAGGCGAGTTCCAGCCGCATCAAAGCCGATGCGCTCATCCCCGCCGCCATCGCGACCGCCAGTACGTCGATGCGCTTGTCCACCCCCGTACCACCCACAATCTGCGCGCCCAGAATAGCGTCGGACTCGGCGTCGATCAGGAGCTTGATGGACATCCCCTCCGCGCCGGGATAGTAGCCGGCGTGGTTGGCGGGGTGGGTGTGCACGATGCGGTGGGCGCGCGAGGCGGCCACGAGGCGATTCTCGCTCCAGCCCACCAGAGCCACGGTGAGGCCGAAGATTCCGACGATTCCGGTGCCGAGGGCCGGGGCGGCGTGCTCGGGGGTGCCAGCGATGCTGTCGGCGACGGAGCGCCCGTGGCGGTTCGCGAGGCCGGCCATGGTGACGAGCTGGCCTGCGCCGCTGACGGCATCGGTTTTCTCGACGCCGTCGCCGACCGCAAAGATGAGCGGGTCGCTCGTGGCCTGGGTGTCGTCGACCCAGACGCCGCCGCTCTGGCCGATTCTGAGGCCGGCCTGCTCGGCGAGGGTCAGGTCGGGGCGCACGCCGCTCGCGTCGATCACGAGGTCGGCGGGCACGCTCGTGCCGTCGCTGAGCTCGACCAGGCCGGGCTCGGCAGCCCCGATACTGGTGGCCCGTGTCACAGTAGTACCGAGTCGCACGTCGACGCCGCGTTCGCGCAGCCGGTCGAGCACGGGGGCCGCCATTTCGGGGTCGAGCGGGGTGAAGATCTGGGGTCCGCGCTGCACCAGGGTCACGCGAACGCCGCGATGCACGAGATTTTCGACGGCTTCGAGGCCGATGAAGCCGCCACCGATGACCACAGCGGATGCCGCGCCCACTGTCGCCAGTACCGCGGTGATGTGGTCGACGTCGTCGACCGTGCGCAGCGTGTGCGTCGGAATGGGACTGTCGGTTGCACCGGCTCGGGCCGAGGCACCGGCCGCGAGCACGAGGCGGTCGTAGCCCTCGACGCTTTCGGCGCCGGTGAGCATGTTGCGCACCGAGACGGTCTGGGCAACGCGGTCGATCCGCACGACCTCGGTGTCGATGCGTACGTCGAGCGCGAAGCGGCTACCGAGGGATTCCGGGGTCTGCAACAGCAGTTCAGCGCGATTACGGATGACGCCCCCGACGAAATAGGGCAGGCCGCAGTTCGCGAACGACACGTAGTGCCCGCGCTCGAACACGATAATCTCGGCCGTCTCGTCGAGCCGGCGCAACCTGGTGGCCGCCGACATGCCGCCCGCAACTCCGCCGACGATGATGATTTTCACATTTACCTCCGGGTCGAGGATACCCCATAGGGTATTTGCGCACAAGCCCGTACGCACGCCCACCCAGCGCTCGCCGGGGCCTGCCTGACGAACCCGGGCCCACCTTACGCACGCGGGCCCAGGATAGAACATGGGCCCGCGTTCCGGGCCGGGAACGCACTCACACGGAAGGCATCTCCGACTCAGGCGTCGTGCAGCGCGCGAAACCCGCGCAGGCGCAGACTGTTGGTCACCACGAAGACCGACGACAGTGCCATCGCGGCACCGGCGATGAGCGGATTCAGCAGCCCGAACATCGCCAGCGGAATCGCCGCGACGTTGTAGGCGAAGGCCCAGAACAGGTTCGCCTTGATTGTGGTGAGGGTGCGCCGAGACAGCCGGATGGCATCCGCTGCCGCGAGCAAATCGCTGCGCATGAGGGTGAGGTCGCTCGCCTCAATGGCGACGTCGGTGCCCGTCCCCATTGCAATGCCGAGGTCCGCAGTGGCGAGCGCCACGGCATCGTTCACGCCGTCTCCAACCATTGCGACCACGTGACCCTGCGCCTGCAATGAGCGGATCACCCGCGCTTTGTCGGCGGGCAGCACCCCGGCGGTCACATCGGTGATGCCGCACTCGGCCGCGACGCTGCGCGCCACGATCTCGTTGTCACCGGTGACCAGCAGCGGCGTCAGCCCGAGGGAACGAAAGCGCGCGATCGCGGCCTTGCTCGTGGGTTTGATGGTGTCGGCGACGGTGAGCACACCGCGCACCTTGCCCTCCCAGGCCACCATGACGGCCGTCTTGCCGAGTCCCTCGGCGGTTGCCTTCACGGCCTGCATTGCGCTCGGCACCACCAATTGCCACCGCTCGGTGAGCCAGGCCGGTCGCCCGACCAGAATCTCGCGTCCATTGACCGTGGCCTGCACCCCCAGTCCCTGCTCCGACGCAAAGGCCGACGAATCGGGCAGCGGGCCGAGCCGCGTGCGAGCGCCCAGGGTGATGGCGCGGGCAATCGGATGCTCCGATCCACTTTCCGCAGCCCCCGCCAGTAGCAGCAGCTCGTCTACGTCACCGCACTGGCACGCTTCAACGGTCGACAGCGTCATGCGCCCGGTGGTGACAGTACCGGTCTTGTCGAGAACAATCGTGTCGACGCGGCGCGTGGATTCCAGAACCTGCGGCCCCTTGATCAGAATGCCCAGCTGCGCGCCGCGCCCCGTTCCCACGAGCAGCGCGGTCGGCGTCGCCAGCCCGAGCGCGCACGGGCAGGCAATGATCAGCGTGGCAACGGCCGCGGTGAACGCCATCGCCGCGCCGGCACCAACCAACAGCCAGCCAGCCAGCGCGGCGAGGGCCAGCCCGATCACGATCGGCACGAACACGCCGGAGACCCGGTCGGCGAGGCGCTGCACCTCGGCCTTTCCGGTCTGCGCCTGTTCCACCAGGCGGCCGATATGGGCCAGTTCGGTGTCGGCACCGATCTGGGTCGCTCGCACCACGAGTCGCCCACCGGAGTTCAGCGTGGCGCCCACAACACTGTCGCCGGGCCCCACCTCGATCGGCACCGATTCGCCGGTGAGCAGGCTCGCATCGATAGCGGATGCCCCGTCAACGATCACCCCGTCCGTCGCGATCTTCTCCCCTGGCCGCACCACAAACTGGTCACCAACCACGAGCAGGGCGGTGCTGATGCGACTCTCCACGCCATCCCGCAGCAGGGTGGTCTCTTTCGCGCCGAGCTCGAGCAGGGCCTGGAGGGCCGCACCGGAGTTGCGCTTCGCTCGCGCCTCCGCGTAGCGACCGGCCAGAATAAACACGGTGACGGCGGATGCCACCTCGAGATAAATCTCGTCGGCGCCACTACCCGGGGTGGCGGAGAAGGTGAAACTCATGGTCATGCCGGGCATACCGGCCATGCCGAAGAACAGGGCGTAGAGCGACCAGCCGAGGGCAGCGAGCACGCCGACGCTGACCAGTGTGTCCATGGTCGCCGCCCCGTGGCGGGCGTTCACCCACGCGGCGCGGTGGAACGGCCAGGCGCCCCACACCGCGACCGGGGCTGCGAGCGTCAGGGCCAACCACTGCCAGTTCGTGAACTGCAGCACGGGAATCATCGACAGGGCGGCGACCGGCAGGGCCAGCGCGGCCGAGACGAGTAGTCGCTGGCGCAGCACCGACACCTCCACGTCGGCGGCATCGGGTACGGCCGAGTCGCCCAGCGGCACTGGCAACGGCCGCACGGCCGTGTAGCCGGTGGCTTCGATGGTCTTGATGGCGTCGTCGATGCTCGTGCCGGCCGGCACAAAAACGCTCGCCTTTTCGGTGGCGTAGTTGACCGTGGCGGCGACCCCGGGCATCCGGTTGAGCTTCTTCTCGATGCGCGCGGCGCACGAGGTGCAGGTCATGCCCCCAACGAGCAGGTCAACCTGTTGGCCGGCGGTCATCAGGCTGCAGCTACCAGCCGGTAGCCCGCCTCCTCGACGGCCGCGGCGACCAGGGCGCGGTCCAGTGCGCCCGTGCTCGTGACGGTCACCTGCGACGTGCCGCCCGTGACGAGCTCCACGGTCACGTTTTCGGCGCCCGCGATGAGCCCGATCTCTTCGGTCACGCTCGCGACGCAGTGGCCGCAGGTCATTCCGGCAACGCCGTAGGCGGTCGTGGTACTCATTGTCATACCTCATTGCTTTCTACCCCCCGAAGAGGTGTCCATCCGAGCATACCCCTTGGGGGTACTATCCCCCAAACTATACCCCGAGGGGGTACAGTGGGACACGGGGTTCGCGAGCGACGCAGAGGACATTGTTATGCACGAGTCAGACCCGGCCGAGACCCACGACGGCCCGCACGGTTACATCTCAAACGGTTACATCTCAAACAAGGACGCTTACCTCAAACGACTGCGCCGCATCGAGGGCCAGGCCCGCGGTCTGCAGGGCATGGTGACCGACGACAAGTACTGCATCGACATTTTGACCCAGATCTCGGCGATGACGAGCGCGCTCGAATCGGTCGCTCTCGGCCTGCTCGACGATCACCTCAATCACTGCGTGTTGCACGCGGCCATGGCCGGTGGCGCCGAAGCCGAGGCCAAGCTGCAGGAGGCATCCGCGGCCATCGCCCGGTTGGTGCGTTCCTGAAGGACCGGACCTTTGGCCCTAGTCCCCCGGTCTAACAGCACGCAACACTGTTAGTACCCAGACCCCCGTGCCCAATCGGGAAGGACCACCATGAACCTGCCGCACAGCGCACCCCCGACGACGGCTGAGGCTCTGCCTGCTCCTCCCATTCGCGTCTTCATTCTCGACGACCACGAACTGGTGCGCCGCGGCCTGCGCGAATTGCTGGAGGGCGAGGGCTTCGACGTCGTCGCCGACACCGGTCTGGCGGCTGAGGCCATCGTCATGATCCTGCAGCTGCGACCCGATGTGGCCATTCTTGACGCCCGCCTGCCCGACGGAACCGGCATCGAAGTGTGTCGTGACGTGCGCTCGATCGATCCTTCGCTGCAGTGCCTCATTCTCACGAGCTACGACGACGAGCAGGCGTTGCGCGGCGCGGTGCTCGCCGGCGCGGCCGGCTACGTGCTGAAAGAGATTCGCAGCACCGATCTGCTCGGCAAGATCCGTCGCGCCGCCGCCGGCGAATCCCTGTTCGATCCGGTCGTGAAGGCGGGCATCATCGCCGGACTGGCCGACCCGCAAGACGCCCGCCTCGCGTCACTCACCGAGCAGGAGCGCAAGGTGCTCGACCTCATCGGCGAGGGCCTGACCAACCGTGAAATCGGTCAGACCATGTTTCTGGCCGAGAAAACGGTCAAGAATTACGTGTCGTCGATGTTGGCGAAGCTGGATTTTCAGCGCCGAACCCAGGCTGCCGTGTACGTCGCGAAACGCGGAGACGAACGCCCACGGTAGTCTCCGGCACCGGCGCCGACCAGCGCAGCCGGGTTCCCTCGCCCGGGACGCTACGAACCGAGAACTTACCGCCGAGCAACGCCGCGCGCTCCTTGAGGTTATCCAATCCGCTGCGCCTGGTGGGCTTACTGAAGCCGCAGCCGTTGTCGGCGATGACGAGCTTGATGCGATCGGCCTGGGCGTCGACCGAGATGTCGATCGCGCTCGCCCGGGCATGGCGCGCGGCATTGCTCAGCCCCTCCGAGATGACCGCGAGCACGCTGCTGCCGAGATCGTCGGAAAGCGGCGCATCGATCGGTCCCGACAAGCGAATGCGCGGCGCGAACGGCAGGCCCTGCGCCCCCTCTTTGATCACGGCCAGAATTCGGCTGCTCAGCGTGCCGGTGTCCTGGGCCACTCCGCGCAGGGAATAGATCGTGTCGCGTAGTTCCCGAATGGTGTCATCAAGCTCGGTGGTGACGGCGTTGATGCGGTCGAGAGCGATGGGATCGTTGGTGAACCGCCGAAGGCTCTGCATGCTCAGCCCCGCGGCGAACAGCCGTTGAATGACCAGGTCGTGCAGGTCACGGGCGATGCGGTCGCGGTCGCCGAGCACGGCCTGCTCTTCGCGCATTCGATGCACCGAGGCGAGTTCAAGGGCGAGTGACACCTGGGTGCCGAAGACCGCGCTCATCTCCACATCTGTGAGGCTGTAACCAGTGGATGCCAGTGCCCGCGACAGCATAATCACTCCCTGCCCGTCGCCAGCCGGCCCGAGGGCGGCAATGAGCGTGGAGCCCAGCTGCGACCACTGGGCGGCGGAGTCGGGCGCGGCATCCGCTGCCTGAAGTGGCGGTCTGGCGAGCGTGGCTGACCGGCCGGTTTTCTGCAACTCGCTCAGCACGCCGGCCTGCAGGCGCACGGTCGTACCAACCAGGCCGGCCGCCGTGGCGCCGACCGCTGCCGCGCAGTACAGGCTGTCGTGGGTGGGAAATCCGATCACGGCCAGTTCAGCCCCGGACGCAACGAGCACTCGCTGGGCGACGAAGTCGAGGCCGTTGTCTTCGTCGCCGTCGACGGGTCGCAGCAGGTCACGGCCCATTTCAGCGACCGCCTCCAGCCAGCGTCCGCGGGCGCGGGCATCGTCGTAGAGGCGGGCGTTTTCGATCGTGACGCCGGCGGCTGCGGCGAGCGCGACGGCTAGTTCCTGGTCTTCGTCGGTGAAGTCGCCGCCACCCTCTTTCTCGGTGAGATAGAGGTTGCCGAACACCGTGTCGCGCACTCGCACCGGAACGCCGAGAAATGACCTCATCGGCGGGTGATGGGCGGGAAAGCCGAACGAGTCGGGGTGATCGTGCAGGTCGTGCAGCCGAATGGGGTGCGGTTCCCGAATGAGCAGGCCGAGCACGCCGTGCCCGACCGGCAGTGCACCAACCTGACGGATTGTCTCTTCGTCGAGCCCGACGGTGACGAAATGGCTGAGCGCCTGGTCGGGGCCGATCACGCCGAGGGCGCCGAATCTGGCCTGCACGAGCTGGCAGGCCGCGGTGACGACATGTTCGAGCACCGCTTCCAGGCTCAGGTCTTCGGCCACCGACACGACGGCGTCGAGCAGACCCCGCATACGGTCTTGGGTGAGGGCAAGTTCGGTGGCGGTCTGATCCGTCATCGTCGTCCCTCCCCCAGCAAGCCATCTGGTGATCTAACCTTGGCATGACTTCGTGGAGTTGGACCTACTTACGGGTCGTTCTGGTGACAATTGTCGGGCACGTGATGTGCAGCAGGACCTCGTGGCTGACCGAACCCATCAGCAGGCGCTGCAGCGAGCCACGGCCCCGGCTGCCAACCACGAGCAACTGGGCATGCTGAGCGGCGGAGACGAGGGCCCGGGCCGGCGATTCGTCGGTTTCGAGAATCTGGTGCACCACGAGGTCGGGGTAGTGCGCGGTGAGGCCAGCCACGGACTCGGCGAGCACGACGCGTTCCTCTTCCATGCGCTCGGTCACGGCGTCGGCCGGAATGCTGCGCAGCACACGGCGACTCGGCAGATGCACCGCGTAGAGGGCATACAGGTCCTGGCCGGTGCGGTCGGCCTCGGCGGCGGCGAACGCCACCGCGGTGACCGAGTCGGCCGAACCGTCGACGCCCACGTAGACGCCGGAGCGCACGCTTTCCGGCAATGACGGGATGACGGCGACGGGGCAGGTCGACAGCGCCGCGATCTGCAGGCTCACGCTGCCGAAAAGTTCGCCTTCGACCCGGCCCTTCTGATCGGTGCCAACGACGATGAGGTCGGCGTCCTTCGACAGTTCGCTGAGCACGCGCGGCGCACTGCCGGTGCGCAGCTCTGTCTGGGTGGCAACGAGGGGGGCCAGGGCCGCGGCCCGGGCTCCAGCCTCGGCGAGCAGCTTCTTCTCGGCGTCGAGAATGGAGTCGTAGTAGCCGTATCCGTCGGCCAGCCAGGTCTCGTACACGGTGTGCATGAGGGTTACCGGGCTCTTGACGCTCTCGGCCCGGCGCATGGCCCACGAAAGGGCGGTCTCGCCGGCAGCCGAATCATCGATGCCAACCACAATCATCCGGTTCATTGCTCTACCTCGTTCTGGATCGCGGGTCGCAGCAAGAGGAGTCCCCCGCTACGAGCGAGGAGCTGATGCCCCGTCGCCGTGAACCCATCCTGTCAGCCGACGGTGCCGACGAATAGGGCCGGAAGTCCCGATTGGGCCGATATGCGCCGCGAATGGTCGCCGCCGGCGCGAGGGGACTTTTGGCCCTTGTCGCACCGACTCTTCGGTCGTACCGTGACTCTGACGGGTCGTTTGCCCGCCCACATTCGCGAATCAAGGAGATACCCGTGAAGGCACTTGTGTATGGCGGCCCCGGCCTGAAGAGCTGGACTGACGTTCCCGACCCGAAACTGCAGAGTTCGACCGATGCGATCGTACGCGTGGACACCACGACGATCTGCGGCACCGACCTGCACATACTCAAGGGCGACGTTCCCGCCGTTACGGTCGGTCGCATCCTCGGCCATGAGGGCGTCGGCACGATCACCGAGGTCGGCTCGTCGGTGAGTAACCTGAAGGTCGGCGACCGGGTCATCATCTCCTGCATCAAGAGCTGCGGTCACTGCGGCAATTGCAGCAACGGGCTCTATTCACACTGTCTCGGCGACGAGGGCGCCTCCGGCATCGGCTGGGTGTTCGGCCACCTCATCGACGGCACCCAGGCCGATTTCGTGCGCGTGCCCTACGCCGACAATTCCCTGCACAAGCTGCCGGAGGGCGTCAGCGATGACCAGGGCGTCATGCTCAGCGACATTCTGCCGACCGGTTTTGAGATCGGCGTGCAGTACGGTCGGGTCAAGCCCGGCGATGTCGTCGCTGTGATCGGCGCCGGCCCGGTCGGCCTCGCCGCCATCGCCACCGCCGGCCTCTACGGTGCCGCGACCATCATCGCCATCGACCTCGATGAGAACCGCCTCGAGCGGGCACGCGACTTCGGCGCCACCGACACGGTCGTCTCCGCCGCCGCCGACTGGAAGGAACAGGTCTTCGCCCTGACCGACGGAGCGGGCGTCGACGTCGCCATCGAGGCCGTCGGCATTCCGCAGACCTTCACCATGGCCACCGAGATCGTGCGCCCGGGCGGCAATGTCGCCAACGTCGGTGTGCACGGCAAGCCGGTCGACCTGCACCTTGAGAACCTGTGGATTCAGAACATCAACATCAGCATGGGCCTGGTCAACGCCAACACCACCAAAATGCTGCTCAAGCTCGTCGCGAGTAAAAAACTGCCGGCGGAGAAGCTGGCCACGCACCACTTCAGCTTCGACCAGTTTCTCGAGGCATACGACACCTTTGGTCGCGCTGCTGAAACCAAGGCGCTCAAGGTCGTCATTTCCCGCTAGTTCGCTTCACCCTCCTGGAGGTTTCATGCGCGCCCTGATCGTTTTCGAATCGATGTACGGCAATACCCGTCTCGTCGCCGAGGCGTGGGGCGCCATGCTGGTGGAGCGGTCGACACCCGAGCCGCGGCATCCGTCGAACAACACCGGATCGATTCAGACGGGGTCGTGACCTAAGGCCCTACTCGGGGGGGCCGCGCATGGCTAGCCTGAAGAACAAGCGTTGGTGCAGGTCGTGACATTCCCGCCCGTGATACTGCACCGGAGAAGGAATTGACCTCATGACCCACACACTCGCACAGAGCCAGACGGTGGTCGCCTGGGACGGATCGGAACCCGCCAGGGCCGCCTTGGACTGGTCCCTCGCCCGGTCCGTCAGCGGCGACCTCACCCTGGTGCGCGTGCTCGAGCGCACGGTCTCGTCGGCCGACTACTTCACGGACGAATCCGCCACGGTGCGCGCCCACGAGTTGCTCAAGGACGACGCCGACCGGGTGAGCGCGCAGTATCCGGCGCGAACGGTGCACGCCGATCTGCGTTCCGGCGACCCGATCACCGAGCTGCGCGCCTTGAGCGGAACGGACATCCTCGTCGTGGTCGGAACGCACCGCCGCCGCGGATCGACTCTGCGCTACGAGTGGTCGATGGGTGCCCGACTGGCCGGTTCGGCCGACGGACCGATCGCGATCATTCCGGAGAGTGACAACGAACATCATTCGGGCATCGTGGTCGGCGTCGACGGTTCGGCGGCGTCGAATGCCGCTGTGGACTTCGCCGCGGCGGAGGCCGATCGTACCGGTCAGGAGCTCCACGCGATCCACGCCTGGCAGGAACCGCTGGTGTGGCGCGACACGACCGAACCCGACGCCCGTTTTCTGCAGACGCTCGAAAACTCGCATCGACGCATCCTGGACGAGTCGCTGCTCGCCGTGTCGCGGCGCTTTCCCGCGCTCGGTATTCGCGCCTCGCTCGTGCGCGGCGCCCCACAATCAGCGCTGCTGAACGCCGCACGTGGGGCCGCGTTGCTCGTCGTCGGTGATCATGTGCTCAAGGGCGTCTCGAAACTGCTGCTCGGTTCGGTGAGTCACTCAATAGTGCTGAACATTCAGTCGCCCACGGTGGTCATCCCCGCTCCCCCCGCCTGAGCTCTATCACCCGCGCCACGCGAAACGCGGGAGGTGGGGCCCGGGGCCCGGGGTTGGGCGCCCCCCCCCCGGCGCCCCGCCCCCGCCCCCCCGCGCAGGCGAACCCCCCCCGGGGGCCCCGCCCCCCCGGCCCCGGGGGGGG
>NZ_JAJAYI010000101.1 GCF_026786305.1 Cryobacterium sp. | reverse complement strand
TTTACCCCCTCTCGCAGAACAGAGGGGAGAGAAAAGACTCCTCGCGCACCTCGGTACCGGGGCACAGCCCCGGTTACCCGTGCTGTGGGGGAGAGAAAAGACTCCTCGCGCACCTCGGTACCGGGGCACAGCCCCGGTTACCCGTGCTGTGGGGGAGAGAAAAGACTCCTCGCGCACCCCGGTACAGGGGCACAGCCCCGGTTACCCGTGCTGTGGGGGAGAGAAAAGACTCCTCGCGCACCCGCCAGAGCCCGGTTACCCTTGCTACGTTTCCGTCCTGGGGGAATTGGCCAAGGTGGCGCCACGCGAGGAGCCGACGACCAGTTTAGGGTACGACGCTGGGCTGCACCAACCGGGGCGGTCTGAGCGGGTGGCGGCCGCATCCGCTGGAAACAGGTAAGATTCACTGGTGCCGTTGCTTTATCGAACGGCGGCCAGGAGAATTCGCCTAGTGGCCTATGGCGCACGCTTGGAAAGCGTGTTGGGTGAAAGCCCTCGGGGGTTCGAATCCCCCATTCTCCGCCAGAACAATTCGTGCAGCGGATCAGGTGACGCGCGCACTCAAGGGCAGGATCCGACCCCCCATTCTCCGCCAGAACAATTCCTGCAACGGATCAGGTGACGCGCGCGATCATTGGCAGGATCCGAATCCCTAATACCCGGCGCGCTCCGCGATTCCGCGGATGAAGGCGGCCTGGCCGGCGTGTTGGAGGTCGTCGCTGATAACACTGACCAGCCGCACGCCGCGCGTGACCGGCGAAGTCCACCGGCGGTCGATGACCTCGTCGAGATCGCCGTCGGTCAGAGTCTCGAGGTAGGCGATCGTGTCGGCGTGCACGTCGTCGTAGTACCCTTTGAGCTGCTCGGCGTCCACGCGCACGGCCGCTATATCAGCGGTTGACTGCCCATAACCGGTGGCTGATGCCTCAAACGGAAGGCCGAACCGCTGTTCCCAGCCATTCCGCGTCCAGGTCTGCTCGTTGCCGGCGAGCTCGGCCACGTGGTCATCTTGCACGCGGGTGAGGTGCCAGACGAGCCAGGCGATCGTGTTGGCGTCGGCATCCGCTCGAAAAGTGAGGGCGTCAGCGGATGTGCCGGTCAAAAACCCGTGCACGGCACCCTCGATGCACTCAAAGGCTTCGATGAGCAGGGCAATCGAGGTCATGAATCTCCTTGGTCTCCAAGTCGATGGTACCGGCTTGCGCCGACACTAGCGCAGGTGGGCGGTCACCTCAGTGGCTTTGACGGCGAGCCAGACCGTCGAGCCGAGTTGCAGGCCGAGTTCGGCGACGGATGCCGGGGTGAGCTCGGCAATGATCTCGGGCGAGCCGCTCGTGCGAACGCGCACCCCGCCGTTGCCCGGTTCGATTGCGGTCACTTCGGCGCTCCACACGTTGCGCGGGCTCGCGTGCCGAGGCTGCTCGGTCTGCACCACGACCGCGGACGGCCGAAAGACGGCGGCGGCCGCGACGGTGAACGTGCCGCTTCCTTGCCGTGTTGTCGCGGCGGGCGCCTGCGCGAGCGCGCCGGCGTGCTCGGCGAGTACGGCGGCATCCGCTGGGCGAACCCGAAAAATGCGACCGTCGGGGGCTTCGACGGCGTCGCCGCAAACCGTGCCGACCACGAGGTTCACCCCGGCGAGCGCCGCGACGAATGGGTTGCGCGGCGCCTGCAGCACGGCAGTCGTCGTTCCCTGGTCGATAATGCGGCCCTGATGCAGCACCGCTACCCGGTTGGCCAGCACGACCGCGTCGACGACGTCGTGGGTGACGACGATCGCGCTGGTCTGGGTGGCTGCGAGCTGCTCACGAATGAGCTGGCGAATGTGCGGGGCGGTCTCGGCGTCGAGGGCCGCCAGGGGCTCGTCGAGCAGCAGCACGCGCGGACCGGCCGCGAGCGCCCGGGCCAGCGCCACCCGTTGCTTCTGGCCGCCCGACAGCTCGCCCGGTTTGCTGTCGCCGCGCCCGCCCAGCCCGACGCGGTCGAGCCAGTCATCGGCGACGCGTCGCGCCTGTGCCCGGTTGAGAGCGGATGATTCACCCACCTGCAGCGCGAACATCACGTTCGCACGGGCGTTGAGGTGGGGAAACAGCAGGGGATCCTGGCCGAGCAACCCGATGCCGCGTTTCTCCGGCGGAATGAACCGCTTCGGGCCGGTCAGGCCGGCGCCATCGAGGGTGACGGTTCCTGAGTCCGGAGCGAGCAGCCCGGCAAGCAGCTCGAGCACCGTCGACTTGCCCGAACCGTTCGGCCCGAGGAGGGCGAGCACATCGCCGGCCGCAAGGGTCAGTCCAAGATCGATTTCAAAGTCGCCGCGGGTGAGGGCGAGCCTGGCTTCGAGCAGGGGGCTCGCGGCCGTCTTCCGCGGGGCGGGGGTCATGACAGGCTCCGGGCGGGCATTGCCCAGGAGGCGACAGCGTGACGGCCGTGGTCCGCTGTCATGACAGCACCGCGGCACGCCGGGTGCCGATCAGTACGAGAATGATCACGGCCACCGCGATGAGCAGCAGTGAGAGTGCGACAGCCTGGTCGGTGGTGACGCCCGAACCGTTGAATGCGGTATAGATCGCGAGCGGCATGGTACGGGTGACGCCGGCCTGGTTGCCGGCGAACAGGGCGGTTGCACCGAACTCGCCGAGCGCTCGGGCGAAACTCAGCACGGTGCCGGCCAGGAGGCCGGGAAGCACGAGCGGCAGGGTGATGCGGGCGAACACCGTTGAACGGTGCGCGCCGAGCGTTGCGGCGACACGTTCATAGCGGGTGCCCATGGTGCGTAGTGCGCCCTCGACCGCGATCACGAGAAACGGCATGGCCACGAAGGTTTGCGCGATGACGACCGCTGCCGTCGTGAACGGCACCCGCAGCCCGACCAGTTCGAGGTATTCGCCGAGCACGCCGGTGCGGCCGAGCAACGAGAGCAGGGCGATTCCGCCGACGAGGGGCGGCAGCACGAGCGGCACCGTCACGAGTGCGCGCAGCAGGCCGGCCACGCGCGGAGTCGACCGGGCGATCACGACCGCGAGCGGAACGCCGAGCAACAGACAGAGGATTGTGGAGATGAAGGCGGTGACGAGCGACAGTCCGAGCGGCTCGAGCGCCTCCTTCGAGAGCAGGAGCGCGGGGAGGCCGGCCCAGTCCACGCGCAGCAGCAGGCCGGCGAGCGGCACGATGAGCAGGGCCAGTCCGATGCTCGCCGGAATGTACAGCAGCCGCGGGATCATGCGTGCCCGGCGATCACGTTGCCACCGAACCGTGAGTTTCGGCCCGGTTTACGCCATTTTTCGGGCCCAAACTCACGGTTCGATACCCGCCAAACAGTCATGGGGCGAGAAACCCGGCGGCGGCGAGAATGGACTGCCCCTTGGGCGAGAGCACGAGGTCGATGAAAGCCTGGGCGGCGGCGGCATGCGCGCTGTCGCTGACGATCGTGATCGGGTAGTGAGCGACGACATCCGCTGCCCCGGCGGGAGTCACGCCCTCGATGCGGTCGGGGTTCGCCGCGATGTCCGTCGCATAGACGAGGCCGGCATCCGCTATGCCTTCGGCGACCTTGGTGACGACGGCTGTGACGCTCTGTTCCTCGCTGGCCGGTGACAGGGTGACGCCGGCGTTGCCGAGCAGGGTAGCGGATGCCGTCCCACACGGTACCTGCGGCGCGCACAGCACGCTGATCACGTTGGGCCGGGCGAGGTCGGAGAGAGTGTTGATACCGAGCGGGTTGCCCGGCGCCACCGCAATGCGCAGCGTGTTCGAGGCGAACAGCATCGACGGGCCGACGAGGTTGTCGGCCGCGAGGGCGTCCATGTTCCTGGTGTCGGCGCTGGCGAAGACGTCGGCCGGGGCTCCCTCGCTGATCTGGGTGACCAGGGTTGATGAACCGTCGTAGTTCGTCTCGACGGTGATCGACGGGTTGTCCGTCGTCAGCTGCGCGGCGAGTGTGTCGAAGACGCCGGAGAGTGACGCTGCGGCGTAGATCGTGAGGGTTTGCGGAGCCTGTGCGGTCGGCGAGCTGGCCGGAGTGGGGGCGGCGCACCCGGCCAGCAGGGCGAGGCTCGCGGCCACCACCGCGGTTGGCGCGAACCGATGGTGCGCTGTGACGCCGTGGTGCCGCCTTCGTGGGCTGACTTGTGAGAAGCGATTCATGGCATCCGCCCGGGGGTTTCGACGATCACATTGGTGGCTTTGATGACGGCGACGCTGAGGGAGCCGATTTCGAGGCCGAGTTCACGCACGGCCTCGCTCGACATGAGTGAGACGACCCGGTGCGGGCCGCACTGCAGTTCAACCTGCGCCATCACGGTGTCCATGGTGATGGCGGTGACGAGGCCGACGAAGCGGTTCCGGGCGCTGCGGCCCACGCTCGACGGGTCGGCCGGAGCGCTCGCCTGTTCCACCGCGAAGGCGGCGAGCGCGGCTCCGTCGATGACCTGGCGACCGGATGCGTCGGCCACGGCGTCGAGGCGGCCCGCGTCCACCCAGCGTCGCACCGTGTCAGCGCTGACCCCGAGCAGCTCTGCCGCCTCAATAATACGATATTGCGTCATAATCATGATAATAGCACCGCATCTGCGGTCTTGGCCCTGCGGCTCTGCGGTGCGCGCGGCCCGCGGCGCGGCCCGGCCGGCGCGGCCCGCGGCGTGGCTGAAGCCGGTGGGCCACGAATGAACACGGTCGGTGCGTTCCCGGTCAACCCCGGCGCAAAACTTCTGCACAGTGATGCCGTCCGACGCCGGCAGTGCGTAATCACGGGCCGCTTTCACCGCGCCCCCTCAAAGTGCAGGAGTCATGCGCCTCGCCCGACCGCAGCGGGCCGTTTCATTGGCGCCGATCGGGTGGCCACGAGGCCGCGCAACGCTTAGCGTTGAGTCATGGCTATTCCTCCCCTTGTTGAGCCCGTTGATCGGCTCAGTGCGTCCGAATCCGTGCGTACCGCTCGTCAACGTCGTCTCCCCCAGCTCAATGAACTCGGCCAGCGCCGCCTCGCCAACGCCCGGGTGCTCGTGCTCGGCGCCGGCGGACTTGGCTCCCCCGCCCTGCTCTACCTCGCGGCGGCCGGCGTCGGCACCATCGGCATCGTCGACGGTGACGACGTGGAACCGAGCAACCTGCAGCGCCAGATCGCTCACGGGCAAGCGGATGTCGGCCGCCCCAAGGTAGACAGCGCCGCCGAGCGAATCGCCGAGATCGCCCCGGAAACCACCGTCGTACGGCACGCCGAACGCCTCGTCGCGAACAACGCCGCCGAGATCATCGGCGGCTACGACGTGGTCATCGACGGCACCGATAATTTTCCGACCCGGTTCCTCGTCAACGACACCTGTGCGCGGCTCGGGCTGCCGCTGGTGTGGGCCTCCGTTTTGCGCTTCGACGCCCAGCTCTCGGTGTTTTGGGCCACCCCGCCAGTCGACTCGGGCGTCACCGGCGTGCACCTACGTGACCTGTTTCCGACGCCGCCGGCCGAGGGCGAAGTGCCCAACTGCGCCGACGCCGGTGTGCTCGGCGCGCTGTGCGGCCAGGTCGGGTCGCTCATGGCAACCGAAACCATCAAGCTCATCACCGGAATCGGCTCACCGCTAATCGGTCGTGTGCTCGTGATCGACGCCCTGTCGGGCCGGTTCAGCGAGATTCCCTTGCTGGGAACCGGCATTGCTGCCGCACCGACCACCACCGAAGTGGCCGCCGAAGCCGCACGAGTCGCCGCCGCCAGCACCGCCGAGGTCTCGAGCGCAGAACTCGTCGACCGCCTCGCCGCTCTGAGCACGGGCACCGACAGTTTTCTCGTCGTGGACGTGCGCGAGCCGAGCGAATATGCCGAAAGTTCGATTCCGACGGCCCGGCTGCTGCCCCTCGGCGAGCTCGTGACCGATGGCGTGCTCTCGGACAGTGGCCGCGCCGCGCTGCCCCAGGACACCCCACTGATCGTGCACTGCCACGCCGGCGGCCGCGCCGCCCGGGCCGCGAACGCCCTGCGCGAGGCCGGATTCACCGATGTCTCGGTGCTCACCGGCGGAATCGTCGCGTGGGATGACCTCGTCACAGCCGGGCGTGCTCCCGGATTCGGCAGCCGCTGGGCCACGCTCGAGCCCGCCCCGGCTGGGCGGGACGCGTCGGCGCGCGATGATGCCGGCAGCACCGGCCACTCCGACAGCCTGGTCTAGGCGGTGACCGACACCGAACGACCGGGCGCCGGAGTCCCCGCGCACGCTGCGGCTGCGGCTGCGGCTGCGGCTGCGGCTGCGGCTGCGGCTGCGGCTGCGTCGACGGCGCGACCCAATGTCGATGTGCGCGACGCTGCGCCAGGCGATCACGCGAACCACACACACGATGCGCACGATCATGCGCACGACCACCGTCACGGTCAATCGCATACCGATCGGGCGGATGCCTGCGCACCCGCCGCATCCGCTCGTACCGTTGCCGAGCAACTCGCGGTCGTACTCGGCAGTGTCGCTCCCCTGCCGCCCGTGCGCGTCGAGCTTGACGCGGCCCGCGGGCTGGTGCTGGCCGAGGATGTATTCACCGTGACCGACACGCCTCCCTTCGACAACTCCGCGATGGACGGCTACGCCGTTATCCGCTCCGATCTGCTCGGCGCATCCGCTCAGAATCCGATCACCCTGCCCGTCGTCGCCGACCTCGCCGCCGGCACCGCGGAGAACCCACACCTGTCGCCCGGGCACGTCGCGCGCATCATGACGGGCGCGCCGATTCCCGACGGAGCGGATGCCGTAGTGCCGATTGAGGACACCGACCAGGGCACCGAACTGGTCACCATCGTTCGGGCCCCCAACGCCGCGGCACACGTGCGCCGGGCCGGCGAAGATGCCCACGCCGGCGACCGGGTGCTGCGAGCGGGCAGCGTACTCTGGCCCACCCGGGTCGCCGCAGCGGCGAGCGCCGGAACCAGCTCGGTGCTCGTGCACCCCGCTCCGCGCGTGGCCGTCATCTCGACCGGAAGCGAACTCGTCACCCCGGGCAGCCCGACCCGCCGCGGTCAGATTCCCGACTCCAACTCCTTTCTGCTCTCGGCGGCCGTCGCCGAGGCCGGCGGCATACCCGTACGGATCGGTGCCGTGCCCGACGACGAAGACGTGCTGCGCGCCCTGTTGGCCGAGTTGGCCGGCACGATCGACGTGATCGTGCTCTCCGGCGGCGTCAGCGTAGGAGCCTACGACGTGGTCAAGGCCGTACTGAAACCACTCGGAACCGTGAACTTTGGACCGGTCAAGATGCAGCCCGGCAAGCCGCAGGGTTTCGGACGCTGGCCCGCCACCGCAAAAGCGCCCGGACCGCTCATCTTCGCCCTACCCGGCAACCCGGTCAGCGCCTACGTGTCGTTCGAGGTGTTCGTGCGTCCGGCCCTGCGGCGTCTGCTCGGTCACGGCATGGCTGAACGGGTCGACCCGTCGAACGAGGCGCACAACGAGCCCGCACTCACCACGGACCACCCGGGCCTCGACCACCCGGCCCTGCACCGCCGCACCGTCACGGCAACCGTCGTCGACGAATGGAATTCCCCGCCCGGCCGCGCCCAGTACATGCCCGTCATCGTCACGCACCGCACCGACGGTGCCGGCACCCACACCGAGGTGCGCCCGGCCTCCCGCGGCGGGTCGGGTTCGCACCTCGTTGCCGGCTTGGCGCAGGCGAACGGGCTCGCCATCGTGCCCGAAGACACGACTCACATTCGCGGCGGCGACCCCATTACTGTCATGCTGACATCATGACGCACAGCACGGACACGACCGGCGCGGCCGTGCCCGCCCAGTTGTTCACCCACCTCGACTCGGCCGGACAGGCCCGCATGGTTGACGTGACCAACAAGGTTCCGACCGTGCGCAGCGCCACCGCCGCCGGCTTCGTGCGCTGCGACACCCCGGTCATCGCGGCTCTCCGCGACGGCACTGCACCCAAGGGCGACGTGCTCGCGGTGGCGCGCATCGCTGGAATCCAGGGCGCCAAGAAGACCGCCGACCTGCTCCCGCTCGCCCACGTGATCGGCGTACACGGCGCGGTCGTCGACCTGGTCGTCGAGGATGACGGCGTCAGCATCACCGCGACCGTCCGCACCGCCGACCGCACCGGCGTCGAAATGGAGGCGTTCACCGCCGTCTCGGTAGCCGCCCTCGCCGTCGTTGACATGGTGAAGGGCCTCGATAAATCCGTCACGATCGAGAACGTACGCCTGCTCGCCAAGAGCGGCGGCAAGAGTGGCGACTGGCTGCGCGCCGAAAGTTGAGCGGATGCTTACCGTTGACCTCATCGTGCTCGCCGGCGGACGCGGCAGCCGCCTCGGCGGCGCGCTCAAGCCCGCGGTCGAGGTGGCCGGGCGTACCCTGCTCTCCCG
>NZ_JAJAYI010000100.1 GCF_026786305.1 Cryobacterium sp. | reverse complement strand
GCCACCATTCACGCCGCTCTCGACCTGGGGGTGACCCTCTTCGATACGGCGGATGCCTACCACCTGACGGCCACGGACGTCGGACACAACGAGTCGCTCTTGGCACGGGCGATCGCCACCTGGGGAGGGAACACGTCGAGTGTGCTCGTTGCCACCAAGGGCGGCCACCTCCGCCCCGGAGACGGCTCCTGGACAGTGAACGGCCGACCCGAGTACCTGAAGCAGGCGGCGGAGGCGTCGCTGAAGCGTCTGGGTGGCGACGCGATCGGCCTCTACCAATTGCACCGCCCGGACCCGGAGGTGCCCTATTCGGACTCCGTCGGCGCGATCCGCGATCTGCTCGATGCCGGCACGATCCAGCAGGCCGGCATCTCAAACGCGAATCTGGAACAGATCCGTCTAGCCCAGGAGATCCTCGGTGGGCGTCTCGCATCGGTGCAAAACCAGTTCTCGCCCGCCTTCCGCAGCAGCGAGCCCGAACTCGAGCTGTGCGACGAACTCGGGATTGCGTTCCTGCCGTGGAGCCCTCTCGGTGGCATCTCCTCGGCGGGCGCCCTCGGCGACCGGTTCGAGGCGTTCGGACGCGTGGCCGCCGACCGCGGGATCACCCCGCAGGTCGTGTGCCTCGCGTGGGAGATGGCGAAATCGCCGCGCGTGATCCCCATCCCCGGCGCATCCCGGCCGGAGAGCATCACCAATTCGGTTCAGGCCGCCGAGGTCACCCTGACCGCCGACGAGCTCTCGATCCTCGACGCGGCCTGAGGGGTCTCCTCGAAAAGCTGATCAAGGAACGCGGTGGCGGCCGGACTCGGTTCATCCGCCACCGCGACGGCGACCGTCCATTCCGGCATGTTCTCGGGGAGCGCCACCGCGCATAGCGTGTCTGGACGTTTCGCGGCGAAGCTCGCCGGCACGATCGCCACTCCGAGGTTGTAGCCGACGAGGTCGAGCAGCGGATGCACGTCGTTGACCTCCATCGAGGCGAGGTAGTCGAATCCGGCCGCCGCGAACGCCCGACGCGCAAGCACGTGGGCGCCCCACCCGGGTTGAAAGCCGATCATCGGCTGGTGATGGAGCGACTCGATGTCGACGTCGCCTCGTGCGGCGAACGGATGATCCGGGTGGCACAGCACCACGAGCTTCTGCGAGCTCACTCGCCGCATCCGCACGCCCTGCGGAGCAGGACCGGTCGCCACGACCAGGGCCACATCCCGGAGCCCGCTCGCAACGCTTTCGAGCTGTTCCATCGAGCCTTCGTAGCGCAGACGCACCTCCACCCCGGGATTCGCGATTCGAAATCGTCCGAGTTCGGCCGGAAGGTCGATCGCGCCGATGCACGGTTCGGCTCCCACAGTCAGGCGCCCGCGCACGACGCCGCGTACCGCGGCGACCGCATTCCGCGCGGCGGCGGCGCTAGCGAGGGTACGAATGGAGTCGGCGAGCAGCGCCTGGCCGGCCGCGGTCAGTTCGACGCGTCGGGTGCTGCGCACGAAGAGCGAGATGCCGAGCTCCGTTTCGAGCGCTCGGATGGAGGCGGAGAGCCCCGATTGCGAAATCTGCAGCAACTCGGCGGCTCGGGTGAAGTGCCGCTCGTCGGCGACGGTGACGAAGTGTTCGAGTTGACGCAATTCCATTCAGCAAATCTAGCCCTGAATGGACCACCTCCCAGAAGTGCATAAGCGCTGCCGCGGTGACGGCGGCCCACCGCGTTGATAGCGCCGTCGCACCTCCGGGCCGCAGAGGCTCCGGGTAATTCTCGCTGGTATGGGAGGGTGTGGCGATGAGTGAATTCTGGATCTCCAGCAGCGACACCGTCTCTGATGAAGAATTGCTTTTCCTCTACAGCTCGGTCGGCCGGACTGCGTACACGCGTGATCCGGACGTGCTGACGCGCGCGATTCGCGGATCCTCGTTCGTGGTGTCTGCTCGTGGTCCACAGCGAGAACTTTGGGATCTGGCGCGCGCGATTTCCGACGACGTGACTATCTGTTACTTGCAGGACATTCTCGTCCGTCCCGACGCCCGGCGTGCCGGTGTTGGACGCGCACTACTTGAGCACGTGCAGCAGACCCAATGGGCCGCCGAGGATCCCCGCATCGAGTCTGTTTCCATGCGACCCATCCGGCTTGGACTTTCGCTTAGGTAGGACAGCCGCGACGACAAAATGACGCAGCAGCTGCGCGGAGAAGCATCGACGCCATCGCGGCGGACTGGAATGACTCGCCGTTCCCTCGGCTTTGACCCCACCTGCTTCGCAACCGCCGGGATAGAGAATCCGACGCGGTCAGTGCCGTAGTTGACGCCGATGTCCGTGATCTCCAGTGAGCGCTGTGCCGCGAACTCGATCACGGGGATCGGCATCGCCGTCAGCATCTCCGCGTACTCCACGCGTGGGTCGGGTGCGTCCTCGGGGAGAACTCCAGCGAACTGCATGTGGCTATCGTGATGCGTTCCGCATCAGCGGACAAGACCCCGAGATCAAATCGAGAACGTCCCCTTCTGGCCCGACCCGCATTGCGGGTAACGTGCAATCACAGCGGCGGCTCTGTTGAGACGGGTGAGGAACGATGAAGTCAGGAAAATAAGATAGCCGCCGAAACATCGGCGGCTTTTTCGCTGGACTCCCGTTTCGTAACTCGGCGGCTCACGTTTCGCTCTGGGCCCTCTGGTGAAACCGGTGGGCACGGGCTTCAACCCGATTTCGACTCGACATGTCCTGACCCGGGGCTGCTCAGAATTTCGGTGACGCGTTGTCTTGGGCTGCGGAGATGACAGCATCCGATCTGGGCATCCCATCGCTTCTCAGTGTGCCTGCCCCATACTGTCCGCATGACGCTCGTTGCCACTCGCGCTGCGGGCCTCGCCCGGCTCGCCGACTTTGTTCCCCGTGCCGGTCGGGCTTACGCCGCCGAGCGCAATCTCGACCGAGGCCCGGCGGATCGTACAAACGTGTCGACCCTCTCGCCGTGGGTTCGGCACAGGCTCGTCACCGAGGCAGACGTGGCGGAGGCAGTGCTGCAGCGGCATTCGCTCGATGCGGCCTCGAAGTTTGTTCAAGAGGTTTACTGGCGCACCTACTGGAAGGGCTGGCTCGAGCTGCGGCCGAGCGTCTGGGCGCGGTACGCCGCGGCCGTCGGGCCCGCGCTCGTAGGGCTGAGTGCCGCGCAACGTGTGAGCTACGACGCGGCTGTGACGGGCCGCACGGGTATCGACGGCTTCGACGAGTGGGCACGAGAACTGGTCGACACCGGCTACCTGCACAACCACGCACGCATGTGGTTCGCGAGCATCTGGATCTTCACGCTGTGTCTGCCCTGGCAGCTCGGAGCCGACTTCTTCATGCGGCGCCTGCTCGACGGCGACCCGGCCTCGAATACTCTCTCGTGGCGCTGGGTGGGCGGGCTGCAGACTGTCGGCAAAACCTACCTTGCGACGACTCAGAACATTGCGTTCGCCACCGGGGGGCGGTTTCACCCGCACGGGCTGGCCACACACGCGATCGCGATCGACGACGACGCGCCCCCTCCCACGCCTCTGGCGGCGCCGCGGCCCGAGCCGCTGCCCGCCGGCCGGGTGGCGTTGATGCTTCACGAAGACGACCTCCACGCCGAGAGCCTCGCACCGGCCCTCGAGGCGGCCGGAGCACAGGTCGCCGCGGTGGCGGCGCCGAGCGCCGGCGAGCCACGGTCGCCGCTGTCGGCCACTGACTTCACGACGGCATCCGCGCCTGAACCGTCGTCACCACTTGTGGTCGCATTCACGGCCGGCGCGCTCGCTGACGGCCTCGACCGGGCCGGCACGCACTTCTCGACCGGCACCACCACACTCGACGCTCTCACGGCATCCGCTGTTCTGCCGTGGATGCGGGCTCATAGCGTGACGGCGCTCGTCACCCCCTACGCGCCTGTCGGCGCTGTGCGCGATCGGCTCGACCGACTGGCCATCGACCTTGCCGCTGAGGGGGTCACGCTCACCCGCGTGCTGCGCTCGTGGGATGCCCAAGCGTGGCCGCACGCCACACGAGGGTTCTTCCCTTTCCGTGAAAAGATTCCGGCACTTCTGCGCGACCAACAGACCCGCGTGAACGGATGATCGGGGCGTACCCCCAATAGCTTGCGCACCCGCGAACAAAGAAAAACCCCCGTAATCGTGGGGATTAGCGGGTTATCCGCTGTCAGTACCGGCGGGATTTGAACCCTACTTCTCACCCGTTTGCGACCGGGTCACCGTGCGATTGTCAGCCGTCTGCTGTTCAGTGTGATCACGTAAGACGTTGGCCGAGGGCGCGCAAGTCCCTCGATTGCGCACTTTCCCTGTGCCGTCATCTACGATCTCGATTGATCTTGGACGCCCGTAAGCAGGTCGATCACCGGGCCGCTTTCCCGATGCCCGCGCGCGTGGGATCTACGGCGAGTTTCAACCTTGCACCGGTGCCCGTAGGCCGGACGCCTATCGGTCGCCGCCGATGTTCAGTTCCCATCGAATCTCGCGATCTTCGATCGTGCACGTGGGTGCAAGACCCTGATTCTTTGCCACCGCCATAGAGGCATGATGCTGAGGATGTACGAAGGCGCCGAAAGAGCCAACGCCGCGTTCCCGCAGCCATTGGATCATTGCTCGCGTCGCTTCGGTAGCAGCGCCATTCCCCTGCGCCTTAGGTGCCACGACCCACGCAATATCGGCGCTCAGTTTCCTTGTTTCGCCTTCAACGGTGGCCTGAACAAAACCGACCAGGACTTCGGAAACTTTATGGCGGATGACCCAGTTGAGCCACCACTCCGAGCCGTCGTTCGACTGCCCCACCGACTGGGCGACGTAGCGCCGCACCAACCCTTCGGGAGTGGGTGGCTCGCCACCGATGAACTCATAGAGCGACGGATCAGCCAGCACCCTGACCATCTCCGGAGCGTGGTCGACCGAGAGCGGTTCCAACAAGGACCGTTCCGTTTCCACCTGCTCGGGTGCTGGCCACATCACGCCTAACTCTTCCACAACGCGTCGTCAAAGCGCCCGCAAGTCGGTCGATCACCGGACGGCATTTCAGGTGCTCGCGAAAATGTGATCGAGGCTGGATTTCGACGTTGCTCATGTGTCCGCAGGGGGTCGATCAGCGGGCGGCATTTCAAGTGCTCGCGAACGTGTGATCGAGGCTGGATTTCGACGTTGCCCAGGTGCCCGCAGCGGAACCACTCACGCACAGAAACATGGGGTGCCGCCGACGGATGAACCAGCCGGTGCCAGCTTCGAGTGAAATCCCGGCCGTCCCAGTTGCGTGGCTTTCCGTCGATCCCTTTATAGTCGGGGCATGACGATCGACTCCCATTTACGGCAGCTGTTTTCACTCGAGGGCCGCACCGCGATTGTCACCGGAGGTAGCTCCGGAATCGGTCTGGCAATCGCGAAAAGCCTTGCGCTGGCAGGCGCCACGACTGTGCTGGTTGCGCGGGACAGGAACCGACTCGATCAGGCGGTTGGAGACATCCGTGAGCACGGCGCACGGGCGCTAGCAGTGGTCGGAGACCTCAGCAGCCGTGAGGGAATTCGTGAGTCCGCCGAAGCCGTGGCTGCGGAAGTGGGTGAGCCCGATATTTTAGTCAACTCGGCGGGCATCAATCTTCGGCCTGCGATGAACGACCTCACCGACGGAGTGTGGGACACAATCATGACGGTCAACCTTGAGGCGCCCTACCTCCTTGGCCAGCGGTTCGCTCCGGGAATGGCTGATCGAGGATTCGGTCGTTTGATTTCGGTGAGTTCCCAGCAGGCGCATCGCGCGTTCGTGCAAAGTGGCGCGTATGGCGTTTCCAAGGCCGGGTTAGAAGCCTTGGCCCGTTCACAGGCCGAGGCCTGGTCTGCTCGCGGCGTGACGAGCAACGTGCTGGTACCCGGCTTCGTCCTCACGCCGCTGAATGAGAGGCTCGCCTCACAGCCAGAGTTGGTTGCGCAACTTGCCGCTCGGACAATGATCGGACGTAACGGACTCGCCGAGGACTTCGCAGGGGCCGCTCTTTTCCTTGCGAGCTCGTCATCGGCCTATGTCACAGGCCAAGGACTCGCGGTCGACGGCGGCTTCTCCGTTCACTGAGCGAACCGCGGGTACTTTTCTTGTCAATAGGGGAACCCTCTGCGGGACAATGGCCCCGAAGAGGATCCCTTTCCGTCCGCCGTCGCGCTGACACAGCTCGGAACACGTGGACGTAAAGGCGTGCGATTCATTTGACCCGTTCTGCAACGATCTGACGTCGTCGGGGAATGAGTAGTTAAACGAGGAGAGAAAATGACTAAACGCGATCTCGACGAACTGCTCGGCCAGATGCCGGGACAACTTCCCCTTGCAGCCCAGGCCGAAGCGCAACGGATGGTGAACACGGCCATGCCGGCGCGACTTCGACACGGGCATGCGCCACGGGCTCGGTGGGTACTTCCTGTGGTGGTCACAGGCGGGCTCATACTCACAGCTGGGGCGAGCACCGTGGCGATCACCATGTCCCATTGGGGAGGCGTCAGCATGCCCATCAAGAACGTCCGAAACAATGAACCCATCCCGATTAGCTGGACCACGGAGACGGGCCAAGTGCAGTCCTGCCGAGTGTGGATTGAACTTCGCAACCCTCCGCCCAACTCTGCTGAAACTCTCGACGCCGCCATCACTTCCCGTGACTGGGCGGGGGTGGGACAGGAACTGTATGACACGACGGCACCGGGCGTCGACGACGACAGCGTCGGGGAGAGCCGAGTGGGTCGCGGATTCGACCCCGTGGTGCGCGCGTTCGCAGCAGAAACTTTCCCTGGCGTCGGTTGGCTTTCGGAGGGCGTAGGAACCGATTTAGCCGCTGTGGACGCTTGGGGCTTTACGTGCGTCCCCCCGGCCGAATGATGGTCGACCACGGTGATCGCACGGCCCGGATTGAGAACGCCGTTCGACTACATTCGGTCCCTGTTCTGAGTTATCTCGCTCGACGGGTCGACGAGACAGAAGATGCCGCTGACCTGCTCGCTGAGACGCTTCTGGTCGTCTGGCGTAGAGCCGCAGCGCTACCCGCGGACGACGCCGAGGTTCGTCCCTGGATGTTCGGGATCGCACGAAAAGTACTTATGCACCACTACCGTCGCGCGACCTATCAAAGAACAATGGGAGACCGACTTCGGAGCATTCTGGCCGCCACACCGCGCGCAGGCTTCTCGGACCCCACAGAGCATGACGACCTGCACAGAGCAATCGCACGTCTCGACATGGTCGACCGCGACATCATCGGGCTGGTCCACTGGGAAGGCTTCTCGCTCGTAGAGGTCAGCCGCGTCCTCCACATGAAGGAAGGAACCGTACGCAGCCGCTATCACCGCGCGCGCACCTCGCTCCGCACGCAACTCGGAATTGAGAACGACGCGGACGCGGCGAGAGGCGAACACGCGAGCCCTAGAACCCGAGACGCCCTGGCAACCTAGCACCCGCCATCACGCTCGGGCCAGAAGCAATCATGATTCTCCAGCTCCGCGTTCCTCGCCAGAGAAGCGGAAGGCCCTCCTTCGGAATGAATTGAATGAACCCACCTTCGCGCAACAGATCCGGGTGGCAGACGTGCGCGCTATATGCGCTGAGTACCTCGAAACCGATGGGATACGAGGCATTTTGGTTTCGAGGCAGTGGATGGCCTCAATTTGAGCTGGGCGAAGCCGATGCCGCCCGCAAGCGGAACGCTCAGCGGGCACTTTTTCGGGTTTCAAACAACGTATCGCCGCCGCTGTGTCAGTCCATGTTTCATATCACGTCAGCGCGCCAGCTTCATCCGGCATCAGGAGATCCTGCCGCTGCCCTGGCTCGTTGGTGTTTATGCCGGGGGCGTCCCGTCCATCTCCAAAGGACGCACCAACCCGAATCTTTCGATCAGTTCAGGCAACGACTCAAAGTTCATCTGCAGCCCGTACTTCTCGGACACCGCAGCCATTTCCTCAATGTCAGGTCCGGCGCCGTCCAGGAAGAACTGCCCAATTTCTTCGAAGTAGTTTTCGAATCCCGCCGGAGAAATAACTTCCAGAACCCGCGCCGGCTCGTCTCCTGCATTCCAGAAGGTGTGCCACTGATCCCTCGGCTTTCGGACCAGCTCGCCCGGATCGGCATGGAAGACTTTGTCACCGAGAAGGAATCCGATCTTTCCCAAGATGACAATCGTGAACTCATCTTCACGGCTGTGCATGTGTAGAGGCGCCGCCAGCTCACGCGGCGCGAGCAGATGTTCGACGATGGAGAACCTTCCGGTGGTCGCTGCTGTGCCGAGCATCGTTTGGGCGGTCATCGCATCGCCGAACCGGACAAGGCTGCCAACGTCTTCGCCGACCGGTCCGAAGGCTCTAGCGCTCATATGAATATGATCCGCGCGCTCCGCACTGGGGGCAATGGGCTGACGAACGAATGTTGTATCGCTGCCCAGCTTCGATGGTCCATGCAGGGACTCTTGGGAAACATCAGCTCTTCGCTGTCAGGAATGAGAGGGACTCGGCGAAAAGTCACCAGCCCCTTCTGCAGTATTCCTGCCACGCCGTACCGTAGTCAGATCCTTGGGCCGGCACTGATAACCGCCCTTGCACTGTCGCGAAAGCCGAACGCTCATCGGTCGCACGCGTGGCCTCGTCATCCCGGATTATGACGGCATCCGGACAGCGGGCGGGATGAAATCTCGGTGACATAGGATCGGGTTAGCTAAGGAGGGCCATGCGACGATTTCCGCTCGCCTTTCTGCCGCTGATTCTGCTGCTCGCTGGATGCTCCGGGTCCTTCGTTGGCGGGTATGACCGTGTTATCGGCGAGGGTGACGCTTGGGGTGTTAGCGTCGCAGATCCAAGGGTCGACTCGCTCGGTGATGTTGTACGTCTCCGTGGATGACGATGAGGCCGGGGTTGTGCGTCGCGGTGGGTGACGATGGGGTTGTCGATATCGGCGGCGTCATCGTGACGAGCAGCGATGGTCGCGGACGAACGCTTGGGCCGTGATCGTCATGAGGATCCTGGCCGGCCTGGTCGGCACGGTAACGGCGACCGCCACACCCTCAACACGAGGTGGCCCCTTCCCCGGCCGGGTGTGGTAGTCAAGAGTTACTGGCATGACCTTGTGGCAGCAGAATGGAGCCGGACGCGATGGTCGTCGTCGCCTCGCCGGAGCAGGCCGAGGCCCTGCTCGACGCGGGGCAGCTGGGCTGTCCCGGCTGTCCCGGGGCGTTACGCCCGCACGGGTATGGCCGCATCCGCAGGGTGCGCAGCCTCGGCGAAGCACCGGTCTCGGTGCGACCCCGCCGTGCCCGCTGCCCGGAGTGCGCAGCCACGCACATGCTGCTGCCCGCAGCGCTGGTTCTGCGGCGGGCGGACACGGCCCAGGTGATTGGCATGGCCCTGGCTTCGAAGGCCCGCGGCGATGGGCACCGCACGATCGCGGCCCAGCTGGGCCGCCCGGTCTCCACGGTGCGCCGCTGGCTGCGTCGGGCACGGGAACCACACGCCGACTGGTTGCAGGAACAGGGCGTGCAGCACGCGTACCGTGCCGATCCTGACATCCTGAACCGCGACCTGGTCTGGCCGACTCCGCTCGGGGACGCACTGAACCTCCTCGCCGGCGCGGCGCTGGCCTG
>NZ_JAJAYI010000099.1 GCF_026786305.1 Cryobacterium sp. | reverse complement strand
TTTATTACCCCCCCGCGCCGCCCCCCCCCCCCCCCCCCGGGGCGGCCCCGGCCCCGGCCCGCAACCGACACAATGGCAAGAGCGCTCCTACCCCAGGCTCGATCCGAAGATCTGCGCGGCCACGAGCGGCCGCACTGCGGTTTCGAACTGCGGGTCGACGAAGTAATCCTTGAGGCGGTCCTTCAGCAGGTTGTTGGCGATCGCCGCCATGATCATCGACTGGTCGAGTGACAGGTAGCGGTCGGCCACGGTGCCGCTCTGGGTCGCGATGGCGTCGTAGAATCCGCCGGGACCATACGAATTGAAGTCCGACTTCAGGTTCGCGAGGTTCGTCAGCACCGCCTTCTTGTCATAGGCGAGGGCGAGGAACGAAGCGTGCGGGGTGACCACGCCGTCACCGTAGACCGGTGTCGGGTTGGTTGCCTCGCGGCATCCGTCGTAGCCGGCATCAACGTTGGTGCGCTCCCTGTCGGAGGCGTAGCCGTCGGTCGACATACCGATGCCCTCGACGCCGTATTCGGCGTACTCACCGAACGGGTCACTCGCCGGGGAGAAGCCCCAGTATCCGTACTGGGCTTCGTCGAGGCCGTGTTCGACCTGCGCGCGCACGGAGGCGGGATGGTTCACGCCCCAGGACCGCGGCCCCCATTGCGCTTCGGGCACGAGCAGGTCGGGCATGAGCGCCTCGAACATGCTGCCGCCCCAGGCCGGAACGAGCGACATTTCGCGGTACTGATAGACACCCTCGTAGACCGGCACGCCGAGGTATTCGCGGGTGACGCCGGTGGGCTTCTGTTCCTGCCAGGCGTAGTCGCAGCCCTGGTCGGGCATCGTGCGCAGGGTGCCGTAGTAGGCCTCCGGCGGAATCTCGCCCTTGCTGATGCCGAGGTAGGTCGCGATCCGCGCCTCACTCACCGTCGTGTCGTAGTGGTGGCAGGTGTAGTACACGTTGGGTCCGTCGTTGCCGTAATTACCGGGAACGTTGCAGCCGGGCGGTGGCACCACCCAGAATCCGCCGCGGTTCAAACCGACTCCGGGCCGGGCGTCGAGGTTGTGGAAGAAGCCGAAGTCCATGCTGTCGTACAGGGCGTTTGCCGAGTGGGCGAGCCGGGGTTCGGCCTCGGCCACGATGCGAAAAGCCGCGGCGAGCCATCCGTTGTCAACCGTGCTGAGAAACGGGTCGACCGGGTCGGCGCTGCCCGGCCAGGTGGTGAGTTTGTGCCCGTCGAGCGGCGAGTACCAGTTGTAGTACATGCCGCTCGGCTCGTGCCGCTCGATCGTCGAGAGGGTTTTCAGGGTGGTCTTCATACGCTGGTAGGCGTCGTCGTTGCTGATGATCCCCAGGTCACGAGCCGAAACCGTCGACCAGAGATAGCCGCCGATATTGGTGGGGCTGGTGTTTTCGCTCGCCACCGTGAGATCGCCGGAAAGCTTGTCGGCGGGCAGGCCGGTCTTCCTGTCGGTCAGTGCCGCGAGGGACTTCCAGGTGTCGGCGGCGTAACCCCGCAGTACCTTGTCGTCGCCTGTCGGGCCGCCATTGCCGCCGGGGGCCGCGATCGCGTTCGGCGCAGCGAGCAGCGTGCCCGTCACAACCGCGCCCGTCATCAGCGCGGCCGCGAGCGCCAGTATCTTCGAGTTTCGTTTCACAGCAATATCCTTCGTGTCGTCGTTGACCTTCGGTAGCTTCGCCTGGGCGCGGGCAGTGGATACCTCTCCACCGGCCAGCACGCGCCTCGAACCCCCAGTGTAAGCGCATACAGATCAGGAGGCAAGGAATTTATACAGAGGCCAGCCCCCGTCAGACGCTCAGCTCGACGAGCCCGTCGGCCCCTCGGAGCTTTCGCGCAGCAGCACCTTGACCGGCAGCCGCAGTGAGATGGGCGGCTGCTGGGGATCTTCCAGTCGGCTCAGCATCGCCCGCATGGCCGCCCGGCCGAGATCGACCATGGGCTGGCGCACGGTGGTCAGGCGCGGCGACGCGGTGCGGCCCGCCTCGATGCCGTCGAATCCGGTCACGATGACATCATTCGGCACGCCGACGCCGTGGGCGCGCAGCACATCGAGCGCGCCGAGTGCCATCTGGTCGTTCGCGCAGACCAGCGCCCGCGGCAGCATGCCGGTGTCGAGAAGCTCCGTCGTCACCTCGCGCCCGCGCTGGCGGGCGAATCCTCCGCGCAAGACAGGGCTCACGTCGGGGTCCAGCCCGCGGGCCTCGAGCGCCTGCCGAAACCCGTTCAACCGCTCGGCCCCGTCGGGGGAATCCTCCGGGCCAGCCAGGTAGGCAAAATCGGTGACCCCTAACCCGTCGAGCAGGTGCGTCGTCAGGGCGTTCATGCCCGCGGCATTGCTCACGCTGACGTGGTCGTAATCGTCACCGCGGCGCGGACCGGCGATCAGCACGATCGGAATGCGCCGTGACACGTGCTCCAGCACGGAGTCGGGCACGCTCTGCGCCAACACCGCCATGCCGTCGACCCGACCGGCAATGTCATTGACCATATCGACCGGAAACGCCCCGCGGCCAACGCCCACCATGAGCGCGAACCCCTGGCGCCACGCCTCGAGCTCGCTCCCACGCAGCACCTCGTCGAAGTACAGGTTGGGCGGCCGAACGAAGCCCGAGTCGGGCATGTCCCGCACCACTTCGACCAGGCTCGAACCGAGAAACTCGGCGTCTTCGAGCTCTTCCATGGCGTCCAGGCTCGGAAAGTACAGCCCCAGAACGCCGGTACGTCGCGCCGCCAGTCCGCGGGCGTTCGCACTGGGAACGTAGCCGAGCTCCGAGACCGAAGCGAGCACCTTCTCCCGTGTGGATGCGCGTACATCCGCCGGACGACGAAGCACCCGGGAGACGGTCGCGATAGACACCCCGGCGTGGGCCGCCACGTCGTACACGGTCGATGCTTTGGCCACGATGCCCCTCCAGTGATCGCTCGCGCGCTGTGTTCCACATCCTAACCCCCGCACAATCCGGCCCGGGCCCGGAACACCCCACCCCCACACAGCAGGGTTTTCCCATGGTGCCGGCACCAAGATTCCGCCATGACTCCCGCAAATGCACTGCTGCGCTTGGTTCGCCCCGACGACGGCGAGAAACACCCCGAGACCACGAGGCACACGCGGCCACGCCACACACCAACGCTGTTCCGGCGGCGCCGCACGATCGTGATCTCGCTGGCCATTGTCTGGCTCGTGATGGCGGCGTTGGCCTGCGTACTGCTTCTCACCGGCACGAAACCGAGCACTCCGTTCGGTGACACGGCCACCGTTCCGGGCGGTCAGGCCCGCATCAGCGCGGTCATCCCGCTCGAATCCGACGGGTGGGTGCCACCGAGCGCGGCCGACCGTCTCGTCGGCCCCGTACCGCCCGGAGCTCACCGCGTGCGCATCCTGCTCGAGCTCACCGCAGCGGATGCCGCCGGCCTGGCTTTCGACGCCGCCGACTACTCCCTGTCCGGCATCGGATCGAGTGCCATCGCGCTCTGGGTCGACCCGATCCGGCAGAAGGCAGGTACCGGAACATCCATTCTCGCGACCTTGGTCTTCGAGATTCCCAATCAGGCCATCGCCCTGGTTCTCGACGGCCCGGAGGGGGCGCATCTATCACTCGGGACCGGACACCACACCGCGCCCTGACCTGTCCCCGAAATTGGGGGTATTCACCTACTCCATACGCGGCTACCCCGGCCAGCAGCACCCGGGCACCATGGTCGCATGCCAACAGTGGAGGTCATCATGACTACCGGATTCGACACTCGAGAACAGCCCGCCGCGACAGCCATGGCCCATGTAAACGTGCACCTGTTTGGAAAACTGACCGTTCGACGCGGATCGGTCGTACTCCACGCCCACCAACTGGGCGGCCCCAAGCCCCGCCAGATCCTCGAAATCCTGCTCGTACACCTCGGGCTGCCGGTCTCCAAGGATCGCCTGATAGAGATGCTCTGGGGCGCGAGCGCTCCGGTCGAGGCTCTGCCCACTCTCGAAAGCTACGTGAGTGTCTTGCGTCGACACCTGCAGCCCGGCGAGGGAAAGTTCGGCCCGCTCCAAACCACGACCGGCGGCTACGTCCTCGACCGCGACCTGGTCGACGTCGACCTCGATCAATTTGACGTTCTGCTGCAACGAGCCCACAAGACTGTTCCTGGCCTCGCCTACCCCCTGCTGTTGCGCGCCCTCGGCCTCGCCACTGCACCACTGCTCGGCGACGAACTCGTGCCGGCCTGGGCATCGGAAGCCCGCGAACTGCACGCCGCCCGCCTCACCAGCGCCCGCATTCTCGCCTCGGAAACCGCCGCAGCACTGCACCACATCGACGACGCCCTCGAATTCGCGAACCTGGCACTGGCCGACGAGCCACTCAATGAGCGAGCCTGGGCCGCCCTCATCCTCGGGCTGGAAACGAGCGGCCGCCACGCCGAGGGCCTGCAGGCCTACGACCGGTGTCGCCACGCGCTGCAGAGAGAGCTGGGCTGCGCTCCGGGCACGATTCTGCGTTCCGCCCAGCTTCGCCTCTTGCACGCGACGGCCGACGGTGACGGCGATCTGGCCGACGTGCTCTCTGCTCTGCTCGTGTTGCATGACCAACTGCGCGTGTTGCCCGCCAGCGGGCCAACTTTTCGCCCTGCCACCGGGGCGACCACCACTACTCCGCGGCCAGAGCCGGTAGCGGATTCGTTCCGGGAGGCTACCGATGTTGTCACGAAATTTCTGCGACGCGCCGTCGCTCGCGCCTGAGTTGACCGTCCGGCCACCGACCGACCTACCATATGGGGGACAAAAACGAAAGTACTCGACAGAAACTCAGATTGTCCTGATTATGGTCTCGTCGATCGGGATAGTGCAGTACTCCCCCCCCCGTCAGCAGCGAGGCTCAAGAACGGGCAGAGAGGTCGCAGAAAATGAGCGCACAGATGTCCCCCATTGATCCCGGCATGCAGGGGATAACCGCAATCACGTCACTCTCCGGTGCCACCATGGCAGAGCAGATTCGTATTCTCATCGTCGACGACCACACCACCTTTGCCGAATTGCTCACCGGTTCCCTCAATCGCGAGCCCGACCTGTGCGCCATCGGCTCGGCCAACAGCGTGGCCAGCGGCATCGCCGCCTGCCTCGCACTGGTCCCCGACGTCGTCGTGATGGACTACCACCTGCCCGACGGTAGCGGACTCGCAGCCGCCGCCGCGATCCTGGCCCGCGCCCCCAATACCCGCATTGTGATTCTCACCGGCGACCCGGCGTTGGAAGCCCTCGAGCAGGCGGCCGCGATCGGGGTGTGTGCGTTCCTGCCCAAGGACGGCTCCCTCGCGACGGTGCTCGACACTCTCCGACACGCGCGCATCGGCGGGTTCATCGTGCACCCGTCACTCGTGAGCCTGCTGAGCGCTCGACGTCGGCAGCACAGCGAGGAGATCCCGTTTCCCGATCTCACCAAACGTGAGCTCGCTGTGCTCCGACTCATGGGCGAGGGCTCCGACGTGCGAGCCAACGCCAAGGTTCTGGGCATTTCTGAGAACACCTGCCGCGGGTATGTCAAGGCGATCCTGGGCAAGCTGGGGGCGCACTCGCAGCTTGAGGCGGTTGTTATTGCGACCCGACTCGGTCTGGTGCCGGCTCAGCATGTCTAGGCTGTCAGCGGCGCAGTCACCACCCAGTAGCCTCGATCGAACCCGGTCGGCAGAACGCTTCGAGGTGAGAATGGCGGTGGGTCGTTTTCTCGCCATCGGCATCATCGCGATGATCATCGTCGCCGTGCCGGCTGCGATCTGGGTGCGTGAACTGTCCGAGCGCAACGCCATGGACAATGCCATCCAGCACACCCAACGCCTCGCCGCTTACTCCGTGGGGCCACTTCTCACCGACGCGGTCATAGCGGGTGAGGCCGGGTCGACCCGACGGCTGGACGAACGGTTGGCCCCCCGCCTCTCTGACGGATCAATCGTGCGCGTCAAGGTCTGGACTCCCGAGGGCCGCATTGTCTACTCCGACCTCTCCACGTTGATCGGCCAGGTCTTCACCCTTCCGACCTGGACGTCCGAGCTGCTGGCCGGAGGAAAGGGACGGGCCACCCTGGAGCTTCACGACGATCCCGGTGACGAAAGCGAAACCGAGGCTGGCGAGCTGGTCGAGGTGTACGTTCGTGCCACATCGGTGAGCGGTGACCCACTCATCTTCGAGGCCTATTTCAACGACGATGCCGTACGCGAGGAACAGAGCGCCCTTGTTGTCGGCCTCATCCCCGCCTTCCTGCTGTCCCTGGGCGCCTTGCAACTGGCCCAGCTGTTTCCGGCGGTCAAGTTGGCCCGTCGCATCCAGGGCCACCAATCAATGAAGCGCCAACTGCTGCAGCACGCCATCGATGCGTCCGACCTGGAGCGCCAGCGCATCGCCCGCGACCTGCACGACGACGTCATCCAGGATCTCGCTGGGCTCTCGTATGCCCTCGAGGCCGAAGAACGGCACTCCACGCCGGAGAACCGGGCGTTGTTCGCTCAGGCAAAAGAAATCCTGCAGAAGAACGTGCGCACGCTGCGGGCCATGACCACCGAACTGTACCCGCCCGACCTGGCTGAACTCGGCCTCCCCGCTGCTCTCACCCGTCTGACGGCCCCTCTCCTCGAGCACGGCATCGCGGTCAAACTACATATTCCTGCCGACTGTGATCTCGATCGGGAAAGAGCGGCGATGTTCTATCGGGTGGCCAGAGAGGTTCTCGCCAATACCGCGAAGCATGCTCGGGCCGGCGTGTTGGAACTGTCGCTCATGCAGGACCAGGACCGCACCATTTTGCTCATCCATGACAATGGATGCGGCTTCGACATGTCGGCCGATGCACCCGAGAATCACCTTGGTCTGCGCATCATGCGCGACACCATCCAGGTCGCGGGCGGCTCCCTGGAGGTGCGCTCCTGGAGGGGTGGTGGCACCTCGGTCATGGCGACCTTGGATCGGGTTGCACCCGTTCATGCCCGGTAGCCGCCGACCGACGCCGTCGCTGAGGAACGCTGCCCAGCACGATCGCTACGGTCACGCCCAGCAGCACCGTAAGACCGATCCCATAGATGGCCCAGGTTCCTAGCAACGGCGTGGGTATCTCCTCCGCGCGATCTGCTGTGTGTTCCACCATACTTTTCGCGATGACGGCGGGAGCCGGCTCGGGCTCTATGGCCATATCGACCCCGACTCCGGTCAGCGACTCTGGCCAGACGGCAACGTCGACGTGGTCGGTGCCGGCGCCGCGGGCGATCCCGACCCGCACGGATTCGACCAAGTCATCGCTGAGCAGGGGTCCAAGGTAATTCAGCCGGAGGAGTCCCGCGCCCAGGGTGGTGCTGTAGTTGCCGAGGGCGTCAGATACTATGCCCTCTGTCGCGATCGCATCGGCTGCCGCCGCCGGGTCAGCCGCCAGGACCTCGAATCGAAGATCGTGCACGAGCACATCGACCACGAAGAAGGTCGAGTCCCGGCTCGCCGATACTGATGGGAGAGATGCTTCCGGCCCGATCACAGCGCGCGTTTGAGTGGTCGTCGTGCCGTCGGGCAGCAACATCGTCAGCGCGGGCACGGCCTGATCGAGCAGGCCTGCCGGGAGTACGTCGGGGGGGATGTCGGACAACGTGAGGCTGGCATCCGTTGCCCGTCGCTCGAGTTCGGCGCGCAGGGCCGGGAGGTCGACGTTTTGCTCGGCCCGCACCGCGAGCGCCACTCTCCGACGCACCATGAGGCCGTCAAAAGTCACAACGGGCCTGTCGTTGCCAAGGTCGGCGCCGGGCTCAATCGCGACGATCGATTCCGGAGAAGAAGGAGGGGCCGTGACCTCGTTGGTGCAGCCGCTGAGAAGGAAAACGAGCAGCACCGCCGGGGCCAGGCGCTTCACCTGGATCACTATGTTCCCGCCGGGAATCCCGGGCCGTAGATCGGCGGGAAGGACCCCATCGGTGTGTTGTCGACCGCGGGAACGTCGGCGGTGATCGGGTCGTTCACCCGGTAGTCGCCCACGGCGAACTGAATCATCATGTCGTGGTCCTCGTGCACGAGGTTGTGGCAGTGGATCATATAGCGACCGCCAGCCTCCTTCCGGGTATCGAACTGCATCAATACCGTGACGGATTCGCTCTCACCGACATAGAACACGTCCTTGGGACCTTTCTCCCAGGCGAACGGTTTTCCTCCATTGGTATTGCGCCCAATGATCTTGCCGTCAACGAGGTGGATGTGCACCGGGTGGAACCACCCGCCCGAGGCGTTGATGATTGTCCACTGCTCAATGTCGTAGGGTTGCGGATTGGCGAACAGTTTGGTGAAATTCGAATTCTCCACGTCAGCCCAGGTCATTCCGTTGATTCTCCACAGTCCGTTGCCTCGGTCCACCACCAGGCGGCGCTTCACCTTGGCCATCTCGGGCGTGAGACCCATGGTGGCGAGGCCGCCCAGATCGGGATGGGGCGCACCGCCGTCGTCGAGGGTGGTGGGGATGGCCGAGATCGACCCCGCATTCGAGCCGGAATCTGCCACCACCTGAAATTTCATTATCTTGTTGGTGTGGGTGAAGTTCACGTTGTTCTTGTTGCTCAGGTTGCGCAGCTCCACCTCTTGCCCCGGCTGGTATTTGCGGAAGTCAATCAGAATCTCGTAGCGCTCAGCCGTGCTGTGGCGCCACGAACGCACCGCCTGAACGGTGGGCGTCATGCCGCCATCGGTGCCGACGATGTAGATCGGCTCGCCGGTCGAGAGAGTGGGCCGGTAGGAGCGTGAAATAGAGGCGACCAGCACCCGAAAGCGGTAGATGCGGGGCTTGACCTTCATCGTGGGCCACGGCACCCCGTTGACCATGATGATGTCACCCCACAGCCCCTTCTGCTCGTTGTCGTTGTAGCCGAGAGAGCCGTCAACCTTGAACATAGCGTCGGAGATCATGAGCGGCACGTCGAACTCACCCTGGGGCAGCTGAGCTCGTTCGAATGGGTCGTGCAGAGGATAAATGCCCGCCAAGCCCGAGTACACATTCTGCGCGGTTAGATGCATATTGTGGTCGTGGTACCACAGTGTTCGCGCCGCCTGCCAGTTCGGGTACTGATAGTTCTTGACCTTACCAACGGCGGTGAAGTCATTGGCGTACCCGTCGTACTGCGGGAGCGACGCCGAGCCGTGCAGGTGGGTGACGGTGCGAAACGCACTCGAGTGAAGCAGGCCGGAGGCCGGCAGTGCGTTGCGAATGCGCACTTCGCTCCGGGTGCCCCGGTTGAGCCGGATGGTCGGACCGGGGAAGATCCCGTTGTAGCCGGCGACCGTGGTGAGCAGCCCGGGGACGAACGGTGCCTGGCCGAGTTTCTGAGTAAGCGCGTAACGGGCGTAGGGGCGCGACGGGTCGCCATCATCGAAGCCCGTCTGGTACGGCATGAGCTCCGGGGGCCGCCGGAACACGCCGGCGTACGGAACCGGCATGTTC